>CBJMQH010000071.1:0-14541 GCA_966431825.1 uncultured Trinickia sp. | reverse complement strand
ATCGGCCCGCTGTTCCTGCTCGCCGAACTGCTTTTCGGCTTTGGCTGGCGCCGCGCGTTGCGCGATGAGATCGAAGCGCGCGTCAGGCTCGCCGAAGAATGAGCGCGCTGTGCACGCCCGTGACCGCCACGGCAAGCCAAATCGGCCCGTAGGTGGCTAACTGTTGGGCTGATAGCGACTCGCTCAGCAACGTGACCGACAGCACGACGAGCAACACGGGCTCCACGTATCCGAGGATGCCGAACAGCGCCATCGGCAGCAGCCGGCTCGCCTTCAGGTACGAGCCGAGCGCCACCGTACTCAGTGCGCCGAGCCCCGGCAACCACAACGCCCAGAGCGCCAGACGATCGAAGGCGGCATGCGCGCTCGGGCTCAGCACGATCATGGCGGCAGCGGCCGGCCCGAGCAACAGGACCTCGGCGGAGAAGACCACGAGCGAATCGGCACGGATGGTGCGCCGGATCACGAAATACGGCGGGTAGCCCAGCGCGACGACAAGCGTCGGCCACGAAAACGCGTGGGTCGCCCATAACTCATGGGCAACACCGAGCGCAGCCAAGCCAACGGCGAGCCACTGCATCGGCGCCAGCACCTCACGGTAGTAGAACCGTCCGATCAGCACCATCGACAAGGGAAGCAGAAAATAGCCGAGCGAAACTTCGAGTACGCGGCCGTGCAGCGGTGCCCAGAGAAAGAGCCACAGCTGCACGCCCATCGATGCAGCGGCAAAGACAAGCGTGAGCCCGGTACGCGGTTGCCGCAGCGCGAGTCCGACGAGCGCCTTCAACTGCGGCATGCGGCCGCGCCACGCCACGAGCGCAAGCGCACCGGGGATGGTCCACACGATCCGCCAGGCGAAGATGTCGAGCCCGCTCAACGGGCCGAGCAACCGGGTGTAGGCGGACATCAGCGCGAACAACGCGGAGGCAGTCACCGAGAGCAGAATGCCCCGGCTCGTTTCCAATCGATTCACCCCCAAACTTCCCCCTCAGTGCTGCTCGAATCGCGCGAAGCGCTTGTCGAATGCGCGCTCTTCGCTGATGCATTCGGTCACGCGCGCCGACGGCGGCCCGCGCCGGAACCATTCGAGCATCCGGTCGACCTGATTCGCGCTGCCTTGCACCATTGCTTCCACCGAACCGTCCTCGAGATTGGCGACCCAGCCCGTAATGCCGAGCGCGTGCGCCTGCCGCACCGTCGCATGGCGAAAACCGACGCCCTGCACAACACCCCGCACACGGACGTAATACGTCTCCAGCCTGGCGTCCAGATCGGGACCCGACATGTCCATTTCTCCACGAAAAAATTCACAATCCGCGCATTGTAATCGCCGCCACGGAATGGGGGATCGGGCACCAGAATCGGGAAAAGCTAAAGAAATTCGTCCTACGTGTCGTTAATTTGCCAGGGCCTGCTCACCCTGCTGAGCGGCTTGCGCTGGCTTTGGATTGCGTACGCGCGACACGTTCATTCGCGAGAGGAGACCCACAGTGGCGCCAAATGATCGCCCGGTGCAATGCAACCGCCGCGAATCCATCATGCGGTGGCTCGACGAACACCGGACGACGCTCGTCACTGTGGCGGTGTGCGCCGCCGCAGTCGGCATCGTCGCATTTGGGGCCAGTCAACTGTTCTCCGCGCATGAAGTCGACGACGCGAAGCTCGAACGCGCGCTCTGCGTGCGAGAAGAAATCGAACAGCTCGAAGCGCTCTACGCGGAAGCCGATGCGGACTTCGTGCGCGTGATCGTGAGCCCGGGCACCCACACTTCGCCATGGTCGGCCGAGCGGGCCGCCGAGGCCGAAGATGTTTTTGCGACCCTCGATCAATTGTTCGAGCATGTGCCCGAACGCGTGCGCGGCGTAGCCGAGCTGCGCGACGCGACGCACGATTGGCAACTCCAGAGCGCACGCGCCGTTCACGATGCGCGACTCTCCGGCAACGCAGTCGCACTGCGCCGCGACGTCCTGCTTGCCGTCGACCAGGCCCGGCACCGCGTTGCCACGGGATTGCGCAGTCTCGACGCCATCGGCGACCTTTCCGCGGGCGCCCATGCGAGCACGCTCGCCCGCCGCAATGCGTCGGAGCGCATCGCGTTCGCTGCAGCGACAACTGCGGCGTTCGTGCTGCTCGTCTACGGTTTTCTCACAAACCAGCGCATTGCGCTCGAACGCGCTCGGGCGAAGATCGCTACCGAAGAAGGCGAAGCGCGATTCCGCGAATATTTCGAAGAACACCCGCTGCCGATTCTCATCTACGACGTCGATACGCTCACGGTCGCAGCGGCCAACGATGCGGCCGTCCATCAGTACGGCTACACACGCGAAGAATTTGCAGGACTGCCGATTGCCGCGCTGCGTCCGCGCGACGATGCCGATACCTTCATCTCGCGCTTCATCGAGATGTCGCGCACGCCCGGCGGCCAAAGCGGCGCGCGGCAGGTTCGAACACATGTCCGCAAGGACGGCTCGCACTTTCATGTCGAGCCGAGCTACCACTTCCTGCGATATGCGAACCGGCAAGCCTGCTTCGTGGTGGCCGTCGACGTCACCGAGAAGGAGAACGCCAAAGAAGCGTTGCAGCAATCGAATCAGATGCTCGAAGCCGTCATCGACAGCGTGCCCGAGCGCATCTTCTGGAAAGACACGCAGTCGCGCTACCTTGGCTGCAATCGCGCGTTCGCCGAGGATGTCGGCCTGGGCGATGCTGCACAAGTCATCGGCCTGACCGACTACGATTTGCCTTGGCGCGATATCGCCGCAGAAGCCCGATTGCGCGACGCCGAAGTGATCGCCAGCGGCGAGGCCATCGTGAACTTCGAAGAGTTCACGCCGAACGCCAAAGGCGAATGGCGTTGGCAGCGCAAGACGAAAGTACCGCTGCGCAATGCGCGCGGCGATGTGATCGGCCTGCTCGCCACGAGCGAGGACGTCACCGAACGCAAGCGCGTCGAGCTGGAGTTGCTCCTGCGTAGCCGGGCACTCGATTCCATCGTCAACGCCGTCCTGATCACGCGCGCAACCGACTACGGCAACGTCATCGAATACGCGAACCCCGCGTTCGAGCGCATTACGGGCTATCAGCTCGACGACGTGCGCGGCACCGATTGTCGTTTCCTCCAGCGCGAGGACCGAGACCAGGTCGGCATCGAATCGATCCGCCAGGCGCTCGCCCAGGAGCGCGAAGTCACGACGCTGCTGCGCAACTACCGGCGCGACGGCGCGCTGTTCTGGAATCAGATCTATATCGCCCCGGTCCGCGACGAGACGAACCGCATCACCCATCACATCAGCGTCGTGAACGACGTGACCGAGCTCGTGCAATCGCGCGACCTGCTCGAACAGCAGGCCAACGTCGACGCACTGACGGGACTGCCGAATCGCAACAAGCTCAACGAACAGCTCAAGCAAGCGATCATCGACGCAAGGGAAGCGGCCTCGCGCGTGGCGCTCGTGTTCATGGATGTCGATCACTTCAAGGACGTCAACGACAGCCTCGGCCACGGCATCGGCGACCGGCTGCTGCGTGCGATTGGCTCGAGACTCGCTTCGTGCGTCGATCAGCAGGACGTCGTAGCCCGCTACGGCGGCGATGAGTTCGTGATCGTGGTGCCGGAAAGCGGCGACGCGGACCGGCTCGCCGAAGTGCTGGCACGGGTGTCCCAAGCGTTTGCGCGGCCCGTCTGGATCGACGAGACGGAATTCTTCGTCGATACGAGCGTCGGTATCGCCTGCTTTCCGGACGATGGTCCCGACGCCGAAACGCTGCTGCGCCGTGCCGATCTCGCGATGTACCGCGCGAAATCCAACGGTCGCAACGCGTTGCAGCGCTTCTCGCCCGAACTCGGCCGACACGCGGACGAACGGCTTTCGCTCTCGCGCCGCATGCGCATCGCACTGGCGAACGGCGAGTTCCGGCTCGAATACCAGCCGCAGATCGATCTTCAGGCCAATCGCGTCACCGGCGTCGAAGCGCTGCTGCGTTGGCGCGACGAGGAACTCGGCCCGGTCAGCCCCGCCACGTTCATTCCGATCGCAGAGGAGAACGGATTGATCGTGCCGATCGGCGAATGGGTCATGCAACAGGCCTGCTTCCAGGCCCAAGCATGGCAGGCGAGCTTGCCGGGCCTGCGGATGTCGGTCAATCTGTCGCCGCGGCAGTTCGCGCGCGGCGATATCCTTCGTGTGATTCAGCGGGCACTGACGCGTGCTCAAATTTCGCCGCGGCTCATCGAAGTCGAGATCACCGAAGGGGCCCTGATGCACCCGGGGTCGATCGAAATCCTCCGGGCGCTGCGCGCCATGGACATCGATATCGCGATCGACGACTTCGGCACCGGCTATTCAAGCCTTTCGTATATTCGAAACTTCCACGCGGAACGGCTGAAACTCGACATGTCCTTCGTGCGCGGCATCGGGATTCACCGCGAAGACGAAGTCATCACGCGCGCGATCCTTTCGCTTGGGCGTGCGCTCGGCTTCCAGGTCGTGGCCGAAGGCGTCGAGACCGACACGCAGCTCGCGTTCCTGCGGCGTCACGGGTGCAATGTCGTGCAAGGGTATCGCTACGCGCGCCCGATGCCGGCCGCCGACGTCCATACGTTCATCGAAAACTTCAACCAGGGCGAAGCGGTGTACGGCTGACCCCCTTATGCCGTGTGCCGGCCCGGCGTTCGATCGGCGGCGCGTGCTGCACGGCTGGGCTGCACTGACGCAATAGCAAAACGCCGGGCGCCGCTTCGATTACGGATGATCGAAGCCGCGCCCGGCGCTCAATCTTCGAAGGGACGGTCAACCCGGACCGGCTGCCCCACCCGCCACGCTCGACTCCGGCTCGTGCTCGCAAACCGGCACGGCGAAGCGCACCCCTTCTGACGCCTCGCAGCGGCGGATCTGCACGAGATGGTGGGCGCCCAGCACGGTATTACGCATCATCAGCAGCACACCGCGCGGCGTGCGCAAGTCTTCCGCCAGCCGCATGCCGGGCTTCAGTTGGGCCGTCTCCAGATACGCGCGCTGATGGCCGTCGGCCTCTTTGACGTTCATGAGCTTGAGAAAGCGATCGACGAGCTCCGGGTCGTACCGCAGCCCCGACTGAGCACGGAACATCGAGGCGATTTCCTCATCGGGCACGACGCGCCCGAGCAACGCGCCCGATTGGAAGCCTTCGAAATCGCGCGCGATCGACAAAATGCGCGCGCCGATCGGTACCTCGGATCCGCTGAAACCGTTGGGCACGCCGCGGCCGTCGAAACGCTCGTACTGATGGCGAATCAACATACCGACCGCTTGCAGGTTGCGCACGGGCATCAGCGTCATCTGCGCCTGCAGCGGATGCTGGTAGTAGCTGCGCGCCTCGGTCGGCGTGAACTGCTCGATCGACTTCTGCACAATCGCATCGGGCAACGCGAGCTTGCCGATGCCGAGCAGCAATCCGGCGAAGTAGATCTCCTCGGCCTCATGCGCACCCAGTCCCGCGTCGAGCGCGAGCCGATGCGCCAGATCCGCAATCCGCGACGACTGGCCGGCCGCCGCGCCGCAGCGCATTTCGATCATGTTTGCGCACACCGTCAGCATCGCCGCGAAGTTGCGCTTCAATTCCTCTTCGGCACCTTCGAGCAGCTTCAATGTGCGCCCGATTTCCTCGGTGCGGGCCTTGACCTGCTCCTCGAGTGTCGCGTTGAATGCCTTCAGTTGTTCGTTCTGCGAACGGGTCAGCTCGGTGAGCCGCGCCGTTTCCCGCCTTAACGCGTGTTGCTCCAGCGAGCGCTGCACCGTCAACAGCAGGTCCTGGTCCTCCCAGGGCTTGTGCAAGTAGTGATGAACGCCGCCCTCGTTGATCGCACTGACTACGGACGCAATGTCTGCATAACCGGTCAGCAGCAACCGCATCGTGTCGGGCCACCCACTTTGAACGCGCGACAGAAACTCGGCGCCGGTCATATGCGGCATGCGCATATCCGAAATCACGAGGTCGATGGGGTGCGCAGCCAGGATTTCGAGCCCCGCCGCGCCGCTTTCGGCCGTATGCACCTCGTAACGCGTCTTGCGCAGCAGCCGCCGCAGCGCCGACAGGACACCGGGCTCGTCGTCGACGATGAGGATGGCTGCATTGCGGCCAGGCACCGTTTCGTTTTCGGCGGCCGGGGCCGCCACGTTGTTTTCGTTTTCGCTCATCGTTGCTCCGTTGCGTTGCCGAGCTGCGCATTCGCCGTCGCGCTTTGATCCGTCTGTGGTTCCGACGCAGTGCCGGCACCCGCGATCGGCAAGACCACGCGGAACGTGGTTCCTTCGCCCACGACGCTTCGTACGTCGATCGAACCGCCGTGCGCGCTGACGATACCGTAGATCACCGACAGCCCCAGGCCTGTGCCCTGCCCGACGGGCTTCGTCGTGAAAAACGGTTCAAAGACGCGTTTGAGGTTTTCCTCGGGGATGCCGCACCCCGTATCTTCCACTTCGATCCATACGGCCTCCTCACCTTCGACCCTGCCCGTACGCACCACTACCGTCTCGCCGGCTCTCCCCGAGCTCGCAGCGACGCTCGCACAGGCGTGCGCGGCGTTGATGACGAGATTCATGATCACCTGGCCGACTTGCGACGGGATGCAGCGCACCATCGGCAACTCGCCGAAGCTGCGTACGAGTTCGGCGTGGTAACGAACCTCCTTGCCGACGATATTGAGCGTCGATTCGATCGTGCGATGAAGGTCGACCCACTCCCAGGCATGGCTGCTGTCGATACGGGAGAAGTCGCGCAGGTCGACGACAATTTCCCTTACCCGCGACAAGCCTTCCTTCGACTCGCGCACGAGCGTCGGCGCATCCTCGCGCAGGTACATCAGATCGCGCTCGCGGCGAACGGCCGACAAACGCGTCTTCAATTCGGCGTCGAGCGTCGATTCGGCGCCGATATAAGCGTCGATGACGTCGAACAGATCGCGAATGTAGTCGTCGAGCGAATTGAGGTTCGAGAGCACGAATCCGACCGGGTTGTTGATCTCGTGCGCAACGCCGGCCGCGAGCTGGCCGATCGCCGCGAGCTTCTCCGACTGCAGCAGTTGTTGATGGGCCTGCTCGAGCTGTGCGTTCGCAAGCGACAGCTGCTCGTTACGCGCGGTCAGTTGCGCCAGCGCATCGCTCACCAGTCGTTCCCGCTTTTGCAGTTCCTGATAGGCGAGGCAGATATCGGTAACGTCGGTGATCGTCACACAGACAGCACTGATGTCGCCTTCGTCGCGAATCGGAATAAACGTACAGTTCTGCCGCATTGCATCGACACCGCCCGTAATCGGGCGGCTATGATCGAACCGGAACAAATAGGGCCGGTGCTCCCAGCCGCTGAATGCAAACGAGCCGAGCAGAAAGACCGATTCGAATTTCCGGCGCAACCATTTTTGCGGCAGCTCGGGGAACGCCTCAAACAGCATCTGCCCGAGGAGTTCGCCGCGCTGGCGGCCGCTATGGCGCTCCATAAAGCGGTTCCAGACCACAATCCTCATATCCCGGTCGACCGCAAATACACCGACGTCCACCAGATCGGCGATCGCGAATGCCAATTTGTCTATGCCTACCGTTTCCATGCCAGCCCCATCCGACCCCGTGCTTCTTCGCACGATATGCATCCATATCGGCCGACGAATGCGTTTTCTTAAGCTTATTTATACGCAAATTCGCTGTTATTAATTAAGTCGGAAATGAATACACGCGTTCGGTTCGGCGGCCAGATGCCGCTTCGGCCCGCGCCGGCAACGGTTTGCGCCGGTCTGAGGGTTATCCGTACCCCGACAGCCGTCAAGCCGCGGCCCTTTGCGTCCGTAAACACAGACAACAGCGTGTCACTTCGCCGGGGCAGTCATCGCCTCACGCAACGTGTACACATCGCGAACCCTGCACGACGGAGCCTATCGTGCGTCGATACTACGTAGTTCTCTATCTCGCCCTCATCTGCGCGTTCGCCGCCGGCGCCGCGCTTTGGGGCAGCACACCGGCAGCAGCCGCAACCTCGGCACCCGGTGCCGACGCACTGGGCACGGCTTCGGACGCTGTCGCACATGCCAGCGCGCATGGGTTGGCGTGGGCGGGCCCGCGGACCGGTCCCACTGCGCAAAACGCGTCGATGATCGCCATTGTCAGCGAGGACTTGCGCAATGGCGGCGTGCTCGGTGTCGCGCGCGGCATTCAAGAAGCCGCCGGTGTCATCGGCTGGAAAACGCGCGTCTTCGACGCCGCCGGCACGGCCGAGGGGCGGCGCGGCGCGATCGAAGCCGCCGTGGCACAGAAACCGGACGGCATCATTCTGGTCGGCATCGATGCCGAAAGCATCCGGCCGCTGCTTGCCCCGCTCGCACGGCAGCATTTGCCGGTGCTCGGCTGGCACGTTGCAGCGAGCCCGGGTGCCATGCACGACGGGCTCGTGGCCGAGAACGTATCGACAGACCCCTTGGACGTGGCCCGCGTAACGGCGATGGCCGCAGTGGTTGCCTCGGGCGGCCATGCGCACGTCGTCATCTTCACGGACAGCACGTTCGAGATTGCGCGCGCGAAGGCGAACGCAATGGCGGAGGTCATTCGCGCCTGCAGCGGTTGCCGGTTGCTCGAAGTGCGCGACCTGGCAATTTCGGCATGCCCCACCCGCATGCCTGCCACCGCACGGGAGTTGTTGACGCGGTATGGCGACGACTGGACCTACGCCCTCGCCATCAACGATATCTATTTCGATTACGCTGCACCGGAGCTCACCAAAGCGGGACGGGCGAGCGGCAGCATCAATCTGCTATCGGCCGGCGACGGCAGCGCTGCGGCCTTCATGCGCATTCAGGCGGGCACGTTTCAAACGGGCACCGTTGCCGAACCGCTCCATATGCAGGGCTGGCAGTTGGTCGATGAGATGAATCGACTATTGGCGCATCAGCCTGTGACAGGCTACATTGCGCCCGTGCATCTCGTGACCGCCGGCAACCTCGCGTTCGATGGGGGGCGCATGGGCAAATACGATCCTGACAACAACTACAAGGACATCTATCGCGCTATTTGGAAACGCCAGCGGTAAACCGGCAAGCGCACCGAATATGACCACTCTTATGCGTGCTTTTCTCGTTCCAGGATCGTTGCGTCGACAGTTCATGCTCGCCGCAATCGTATTGGCAGTCCTGATCGTGGGTGCCGGGGCGACCGCCATGTACTCGCTGCGTGCGGTCACGGACGCCACGCGAACGCTTGCACAAAAACAGCTCGAGGACATGCAGCAGGCGCAAAAGCTCGTTCAGCAAACGCTGCTGATCGAACGCGAATCGAACCTGCTCGGCACGACTACGTCGGTCGATGCGATGCGTCGCAGCTATGCGGAGATCGGCCGCGAGCTCGATGTTTTCGACAGACTCGCAGACAAGATGGCGTTGTCGACGGACGATCCTGCCGTGCTCGATCTACGTCAGGCAAGCCAGCTGTTCCGAAACGCGGCGAATGTGGTGGCCCAGTTGCGGGAAAGCGAGCTACGCGCTGGCGCGACACAGGCCGGGCTGGCGTTACCGGCTACGCCGGGCGCGCCGGGAGGCCAATCCGACCAGATGCGCGAGGAGATGCGACGACAAGCGAGCGCCATGGTCGAGTCTGCGCAGCAAAGTGCCGACCGTTACACCCTTGAGTTCCAGGATGCCGTACACGCGTTGGCCGAGCGTTCGGCCAGCAAGCAGCGCTGGATGACGCTGCTGCTCGTGGTCAATCTGCTGTTCGCGTGGGCGTTCGCGCGCGCGTTCTTGGGCCGGCACGTACTCGCGCGCCTCCAGCGCGTAAGCCTGCGGCTGCGTTCGAGCGACACCGACGAAGCCGATACGGTCGAGATACGCGGCGAAGATGAAATTGCGCAAATGGCCCGTGCCGTGGAAGCGTTCCGGCAAGACCGGCGGCAGCTGTCTGTCGCCCATACTGCGTTGCAGGCCGAGCGGGCACAGCAGGAGGCGCTGATCTTGGAGCTTGCGCAGGTTCATGGCCAGTTGCTGCAATCCGAAAAGCTCGCTTCTATCGGGCAGCTTGCAGCGGGCGTTGCGCATGAGATCAACAACCCCGTGGGGTTCGTAACGGCCAACCTCGGCACGCTCGGCGACTATGCGGACGCTCTACTGGCCATGCTTGCGGCCTATGCCGTGCATGAACCGGAGCTGAGCGAAGCCGCACGCGCTGCGCTGGCCGGCCTGAAAGAAGCGCATGATGTGGACTACGTTCGCAACGATTTGCCGACGCTGATCCGGGAATCGATGGATGGGCTGAAGCGGGTGAAGGGCATCGTGCAAGGGCTGAAGGACTTCGCGCACGTCGACACGCAGGATCGTCAATTCGCGAGCCTGGAAAAAAATCTGGAAAGTACGATCGGCCTGTTGTCGAACGAGCTCAAACACAAAGCCGAGGTGGTCCGGCAGTACCGGCCGATTCCCGAAGTGGAGTGCATTCCGTCGCAACTGAATCAGGTATTCATGAACCTGCTCGTGAATGCGCTTCAGGCCATCGACGAACATGGATTCATCACCGTGCGCACGGGTCAGGACGACGAGAGCGTCTGGGCGGAAGTCGAGGACACCGGCTGTGGGATCGACTCGGCGCATGTTGCGCGCATCTTCGACCCGTTCTTCACGACGAAGCCGGTAGGCGTGGGAACGGGGCTGGGCCTGTCGATCTCGTACAGCATCGTCAAACAGCATGGCGGACGCATCGACGTGAAGAGCGAACCGCACAAAGGCACTTGCTTCCGGGTGGTTCTGCCGCTCGCTGCGAAAGAAGCGGTTATGGCAACTTCCGCAAGCGCCATCGATTGACGGCGCCGTATTCGCAGCCGCAAAAGCGTTTCGATATCAGGGTTTCTGCGGCATTGCGATACGGGCAGCTCGTTATCGCTTCCCCAACCAGGGTTACGCCACTTTCTGGAGGATGGAATCGGCTATGGCGGTCCACACGAATGGCCGCTTGTGTTGGTTGTACTCCACCCGCACGATCAATATCCCGCTTCCTTTTGATGCCGAAAGGCAAGCACATAGACCATATCGGCTTCAGGTTCGTATCGATACAAAGCCACATAGCCAGAGTCGCCGAATGGAATGGCCAGCTCGCGCCACTCGGGGTTTTCAGGAAAAGGGCGACCAACGGCCGGTGCCGTTTCCAACATCAGAAATCGTTGCTCAATGGCCTGAGCTGCCCGCCGAATGGCGGTCTCGCTCTTGTCGGCCAGGAAGCGCCGGCAGCGCTCCAACCCTTGGCCGGCGCGGGCCGTGATAGTTACGCGTGGCACTCAGGCAGCCCCGTTTCATTGTCCGTGCCCCAAGTTTTCAGCCAGGTGCGAACCTCTTCGCCCGTCAAATGCAAGCCGGTTTCCTGATATTCAGCCCATGATGCCGTAGCCTCTTGCTTGAAGCTTTCGCGGGCCTCTTCCCGCTCCACGTACTGCTTGATCGCTTCGCGCATGATCCAGTGTGGCGACCGATCGCGCAGATTGGCTAAGTGCTGCACGCGCCCCTTCAGCTCGTCGTCGATTTTGAGTGACGTTGCCATGCGCCAATTCTCCCTTATCAATGAGTGATACCTAGCGCTACTATAGTCCTACTCTCCCATCACTGTCCACGCGCCCCGTCACGACAGTCGACGGGGCGGCCACTTCGACGAGCTGTCGGCCACCCGCCGCCATTAGTCCCTAAATATTCTCAGACGGTAGCATTTTCCCTCCGATCGCGCCCTTGTCCCAACGCCCGCCCCCAGCGCCGAGCGCTTACAATCGCGCCCATCGCTTTTCACGAATTCAGGACCACCCAGGATGACCGATACCACACGCGATCTCGTGCTCGTCACGGGCGCCTCGTGCTTCGTCGGCTCGGCCGTCGCCCGGGCAGCCCGCGCGCGCGGCTACGCGGTGCGCGTGCTCGTGCGCCCGACGAGCCCCCGCAAAAACATCGAGGCACTCGATGCCGAAGTCGCCGTAGGCGACATGCGCGACGAAGCGTCGATGCGTGCAGCCATGCGCGGCGTGCGTTACCTGCTGCACGTGGCCGCCGACTACCGGCTTTGGGCCCCCGATCCCCACGAGATCGAACGCGCAAACCTGGAAGGCACCGAAGCCACGATGCGTGCCGCCCTCGCCGAAGGCGTCGAGCGGATCGTCTACACGAGCAGTGTCGCCACGCTGAAAGTCACACGCGACGGCCATATCGCCGATGAAACCTCGCCGCTCACGGCCGAGCAGGCCATCGGCGTCTACAAGCGCAGCAAGGTACTGGCGGAGCGTGCCGTCGAACGCATGATCAACGACGCACGGCTGCCCGCCGTCATCGTCAACCCGTCGACGCCGATCGGCCCACGCGATGTGAAACCCACGCCGACCGGCCGCATCATCGTGGAAGCCGCACTCGGCAAGATCCCGGCATTCGTCGATACGGGGCTGAACCTCGTGCATGTGGACGACGTCGCAGCCGGTCATCTGCTCGCGCTCGAACACGGGCGGGTCGGCGAGCGCTACATTCTGGGGGGCGAAAATCTCCCGCTGCAACAGATGCTGGCCGACATCGCTGCCGCAACGGGCCGCAAGGCGCCCACGCTGAGCCTGCCGCGCTGGCCGCTCTACCCGCTCGCATTCGGTGCGGAGTGCGTGGCAAAGATCACGAAGCGCGAGCCTTTCGTCACGATCGACGGCCTCAAGATGTCGAAGAACAAGATGTACTTCACATCCGCCAAGGCCGAACGCGAACTCGGCTATCGCGCACGGCACTATCGAGAAGGCTTGCAGGACGCGCTCGAATGGTTTCGCGAGGCCGGTTACCTGCGCGGCTGATCGCACGCGATGCAAGGTTCGCCAGCATTTTGTTACAAGTCGGGCGCGCAGGGCGCGCGTCGTGCTGAACGAGAGCCGGTAGAATCGCGAGTCCTTCGTAGACGAAAGCCGCAATGAACCTTCTTGAACAGATCGGTGCCCTCGAAGCAAGCGTCGATCGACTCAACGAGCGCAGTCGGCACGCCGAAACCGCGGCAGCCGCTGCCGTCGAACAAGCCGAGGCTGCCCGCGCGGAAGCCGCGGCCGCGATCGCTGCCGCCGAGGCCGCTGCGGCAGTGGCCGCGGTCAAGGCCGAGCCGCCTGTGCCGGAACCGGAGCCCGAACCCGCTGCATCGCCCACGCTGCGCGTTGCACGTCCATCGCACAACGAAATTACGCTGACGATCGGCGATGGGACCGTCACGCTGCGTCCCGAGCAAATCGGTCAGTTGATCGAAGAATTGGCGAACGCGCGCGCGTCGATGACGCCCGAACCGCCCGCCGCTCTGCCGGCCGGGTGGCGCTTCGCCTCGACGAAAAACCCCGTCATGGCCGTGCAAAAGCAATCGAATGGCGATCGGCTACTCGTGGCCCGTCATCTGGGCCACGGTTGGGTGCCGTTCACCTTCTCGCCCGACGCCGCGATTCAGCTTTATATGCTGCTCACGCAGCGCTGAACATCGAAGCATCCCGAGCCGCCGCGCACGGCAACGCCGGCGCGGCGCGCGTCTGACGGCGAATCAGCGCTCCTGCACGGGCGCCTGAACCCGCGACTTCCATTGGCCGCCCTTGCCGCGCCAATAGCGAACCGCCGAGGCAACGGTCGCGCCGACGTAGAAGAGCGCGACGAGCGGCAAGAGGGGCGCCCACCAGGGCGAGCGCGCGGAGTACCGCAGCATCGGCGCATAAGCGCAGCACATCGCCGCCCACGCCATCCAGGCAGGCCACGCCCGCGCGCCGAGTCCGAGCGCAGCAACGGGCGGCACCAGATAAATGATCGTCATGCCGAGCAGCGTGCCTGCCAGTAGCCAGGGCGAGTAGCGCAACTGCGTGAAGGCCGTGCGCGCGATCATGTTCCAGATCTCTCGCGGGCTGTCGTACGGGCGCAGCGAGACGCTGTCCGCCGCGACATCGAGGCGAATCGGATGGCCGCCCTTGCCGCGATGCTTGATCCGGGCGGCCAGACTGCAGTCGTCGATCAATGCGTCGCGAATCGATTCGATGCCGCCAGCCTCTTCGAGCGCCGAACGTTTGACGAGCATGCACCCGCCGGCCGCCGCCGCCGTCTTGTTACGCGGATTGTTGACCCAGTCGAACGGATAGAGCTTCGCGAAGAAGAAGACGAAAGCCGGAATCAGCGCCTTTTCCCAGAGCGAGTCGCAACGCAGCCGAACCATCAGCGAGACGAGGTCGCGGCCTTCGGCCAGGGCGCGTGCGACGAGCTGGGCGACGGCATGGGGCGGATGACCGATATCGGCATCGGTCAGCAGCAGGTAATCGGCTGGCAGACCCAGCGCCTTGACCGCTGCGATTCCCTGCGATTGGGCCCAGACCTTCCCCGACCACCCCGCAGGCAGCGGCTTGGCCGGCAGCACGGTCAACCGCTCGGGGCACTGTAGGGCGAGCGCCGCGGCGCGCGCGGCGTCGCCCGTGCCGTCGGTGCTGTGATCGTCCACGACGATGACGTGAAACGCCCCCCCATACTGTTGCTGCAGCAGCGAAGTCAACGCCGGTCCGATGACATCGGCCTAG
>CBJMQH010000070.1:0-14556 GCA_966431825.1 uncultured Trinickia sp. | reverse complement strand
TACGCCTGCCATCGCCCCGTCTTCGGATAGAACACGTACACGTAGCCGTAACGCAGTGTGCGCAGCGTGTACTTCGCCTTTTTCAACACGATGTTCGTCACGCCATCGCCGAACTTGCCGCCCATAAGTCTCATTGCGCCGGACGCGGTGTGCGCTTTCGTGTCGGCGAAGGCCGAGTAACGCACCGGCAAGATGGGCAGGCCCTTCTTCTTGCACATGTTGCAGGAGCCCGACTCGCGTGTCGGGGCTTGCATGGCCGAGGTCGTCAGTTGGCCGATAGTCGAAAAGTCGAAGTCGTATGCCATTTTCTTGGTTGGTTCGAACGTGTCACGTAACGGCGGTCACTGGTACTGAATGCTTTCGCGCGCGATGGCATCCCAGTCGCGTTGGCTCCAACCCGCGACCGCCTCCGCGTAGGGAGATTTTTCGGATGCCTGCAACACGGTCCGCACACGGGGATGCCGGTCGAAATAGGGCGAGACGACGGTCCCATGCAGGGCGAAAGCCAGCAGGTCCCCCCCAGAGAGGCCATATGTTTCACCCTTGGCCAGTTGTGCCTCAAGCAGCGACGGCATATCGGGCTTGATTGAGGCGCCATTAGCACGCAGTGTCTCGAGCGCACGCTCGACAATCTCAATGCGCGCGACTTGCTTGTACTGCGCGGCGGTGACCGCAAAATCGTCGCTCGGAACCTTCGCGCCTTCTACCGTCACCCATCCGGCCTGACGGTCAAGATAAGTCCACCGTGCGACAGGGCCGAGTAGCGCGCCTATCTGCTCGCGTTTCAATATCCATCGCAGGTGCGCAAACACTCGAGGGTCATAGAAGCGAAAAAACGCCGCCCCGCCTTCAGGTTTCGGTAGCGCTAGCCGTGCCGAAAGATGCGCATGCAACCGGTGGGTGGCCTTATCGCACTCGAGAATGGCGCAGACAACAGGCGGCGCACCCGCCGCGCGAGCACGCTCCGCTCGCTCGCGCAACGCCGGCACTTGTTCTTTTGGATGCTCTGCGCAGTGGAGCACCGGCGCATTGCCGGCCAATTCCGGTCGCTCCTCGGGCACAAGCTCGCCAACGGCATACACCGGCGGAACATCGGGAAGCTCCAGCTTCCCGTTGAGGGGTTCGACGATGACGTAGTGAATCATTGGAGACCTACACCAGTGCGGCGCCGGATTGTGCCGCTGCACCCATCTGCTGGGCACACGACTTGGCGGGCGCGAGCTGTGCGGAAGCGTTTTCGCTCGCCGGGCCATCGAAGACATGCTGCGCCCCCTTGACCTCGACTGTCCCTGGCGCATGCACATAGATATTTCCGCCAGAAAGCCGAATAGTGGCGCCGCCCGCTCGGAGTGTAATTTCCTTTTGCGCCATCACGTCCACCGCGTCGGCCGTGGATATAACCTTAACGGTCTTATCGGCAGTGATTTCGATGTTGTCAGACTGCGCTTGCAATTCAACCTTACCCTTGCCAGCGAACAACTTTATTCCGGCGTTCTGCACGAAGAAGCTCAGCTTCTCGCCGACACTCGCAATCCACGATTTCGCGGTCGAGACGTAGGTGCTCGAACCACTCACGATATTGACGTGTTCGGTCGCCGCCGCGTGCAGTGACTGCTGCGTCGACAAACCCATACCAGCCGGGCTTGCCAGCAACATGACGGGTTGCGAGAACCCATTGGCAGTGCCGTTGCCGCCTCCCGCTGTGCGACCGCCGCTCCCGCTACCCTGTACGTTGCTCTGCGTGGCAGCCGCGAAGTCTTTGATAGCGTCTTGCGCCTCGTCGAGCCCCTCGGCTTTACCGTCCACCGATGCGAGCGAACGGCGCTGGATGACGCCGCCCGAATCGATGAGATGTTGGGTCGCCTCTTTCACGTCGAGCGGCTGGCTCGATGTGCCGCCGCGCGCGTACGTCGAAACGTAGAGCCCTTGACCCGCTCGCAACGTTCCCCACGAGTCGGTCTTCAGGTCGAAACCCGTGCCGAGGTAGCTTCCGCGCGTATTACCGTCGTGGTCAATAAGGTACCCGATGTGCAGGTACGAATTGGCCGTCGAGCTAAACAGTTGTGCGCGGTTTTGACCCGTCGAGTCATCAAAAACCAACTGACTATAGCCCCGTCCACCGTATTCCTTCGACTTGAAACCGGAGAGCAGCCCGTTCGTATGCCAGTGCGGCGTGTTGAGCCCGTTGAAGAGCACTCCCGTCACAATTGGACGGTCGCAATCGCCGTCGACATAGTCGATTGCCACCTCGTGACCCACTCGAGGCACGAAGACCCCGCCGAATCCGTCTCCTGCGTTTGGCGAGACAACGCGTACCCAGCATGACGACGACTGGTCGTTGCTTCCGAGCCGGTCCCAATGCATCTGAACCTTCACGCGATTCAGTTCGTCGGTGAATATCTCTTCCTTCGCGGGTCCAACGACCGTCGCCGTCTGCATATGCATGACGGGCTTCTTGTGCTCGAACGGGCTGCGATAGGGAACATGTCGCCGTTGCGCCTCCATTTCGACCAAGAAAAAGCTTTCGTTGCCGCTCGGGTCTTTGGACGTAAACAGCGACTGCATGTCCTCGTATTCCGCTCGCGCACGCGCCATTGGGCGTTGCAGGCTGTGCGGAAACGGACGACTGTTGCCCAACGGCAGATTGTTCTGGATGTACCATCTGACCGCGATAGTCGCGAACTCCTGGTCTTGTGGCTTATCCGAATCGTGCTCGGGGTGGCTCTGCAGATGAAACCATCGCCCCGCGTCCATGCAAAGTACGCTACCGACGCCAAAAAAGCGCTTGGTTCGCGACTCGTATTCTTCAATGCGGTACTGGACCGCAAGCTCGCCCTGGTCTCTTCCCTCCTGTCTCGGAGGGAACTGATAGGGGCCAGCGTATTCGTAGACCTCCAGTTCACGAGGAACGTCGCCGTGCTCATCGGTTGACCTGCCGGAGCGCTCCCTGGGCCAGCTCGGTTGCTTGTAGTCGGGCGTACGCATACCGTAGGCTACGCTTTGAACGACGCGCTCGCTGCTCCATTCCACCAGAGCATCGGCGCCAGTCTTCCTGTCAGCGCGATAAAATGCGACTTCCTCGGTATCGAGCGGCTTAAAGCGATACATGTCGTCGGTGATGACAACGGTATGCGACTTGCCGTCCTCGGCCTGCTCAATGTAGGTGAACCAACCTTCCGACTCCATCAGCCGATGAACGAAGTTGTGGTCGCTTTCGTACTGCGTGCAGTACGAGTGCGTCGCGCCACGGCCGTGCAAATCGAATCGATAGTGCCTGCGCGCATGGGAATGGCCTTCGAATACCTCGGTCAGGATGTCCGCTGTGGTGCGGTCTTGAAAGATTCTCGCGTCCTTCCGATGGCGCAAGAATCTCATCCAAGACGAGAACGAAAGCTGGTAGTAAGTCATGCCCCCATCGGAGCCAAGCCTTCTTGTCGCGAAAACGAACCCATGATACGGAAGATAGGTGGTATCTCGCTGCCGGACCCATAGCGTGACGGGCTTCGCCATCAGATTCTTTAGCTCGATGGCGCGCTCGCGGGACACGACGTCGACCGTCATTTCGAACTCGCGCCCGATACGCGATTCGCCCACGACTCGCTGCGGCAAGAGCATCTGGGAGCCCAGCGGGGACTCCAATATCAGCGCTCTGTTAGCTTGCTCGAGTCCGGTCTCGAGCATGAGTGAGCGAGCGGACCTACCCATATCGATTTACCCCTCTCTAACTGGAAAGGCAAATTAAAAGAGGAGCATCATAAGTTAAAAATCCGTGCAATTACAATGACATAGATAATTTTAAGACACCCGTAAGTCAATAGAAATATTTTCGGCAATTTGTGCCGAGCGAAAGCGTCTTATTCTTGGTCGCGCGGCTAGACAAGCACTTTTTACTTAGGAACGCTTGCAGTGGGCTCGTGCCATAAAACGCTGCGAGCTCCGTGTGATCCGCCCCCGAATGTAGGATACGTTTTCGAGGCTTTCTTGGGCAGATACACAGAGCCAGCGAAGCTGGCAGCGGCCGAGGGTGACTGCACCGCCAGCCCCACTGAGCACCCATCCTCAAGCCGCTGAACGGCCACCAA
This sequence comes from uncultured Trinickia sp., assembly GCA_966431825.1. Lineage (GTDB taxonomy): Bacteria > Pseudomonadota > Gammaproteobacteria > Burkholderiales > Burkholderiaceae > Trinickia. Next base: position 10,474 of record CBJMQH010000070.1, on the reverse strand, counting down.
CCCGTGAACCGCCACTGGCGCCTGCCCCTCCGCTAGCGGCCGAGCCGCCGCGGCCACCTGAGCCGCCACCCGCAGCCGGACCGCTGGCAATGACGGTGTCGTCCGACAGCCTCACGATCCGCCACTTGCATTTGTTGAGCAGTTGCGAGAATTCCTCCAGTCCGTGCCGCTGCACGCCGAACGCCCCCGGCTCGCCTGTGTCCCATGCGGTCGAATTCTCGCGCGTGCCCCCCGGCTTATGCCTGAACGGCGCGTACGTTGCATCCTTGTCGTCGCTTGCGACTGAAAAGATTTTATCGGTCATGTCCGTCGGAACGTCCATTTCAAATCGATACGGCGTGGTTTTATTCTGAACCGGCGGCTTGCTCCGATCGGTGTAAAACCATTTGTGTTGTTCGAACGACTCTTTCGCCTGCCGTAGCTCGTTGCTATTCTTGATATCCAGAGCTTCCTCCTCCGACATCACGCGCATCACCACGCCGTTGGCCTTCTGCTTAGTGTCGACGCTATCCACCACTTCCGTAACAGCGCGCCTGATCTCGGTTACGTGGATAGCCAGCTCGTTCACATATTTGGCGAGTTTCGGCAGGCCATCGAGGAAACCCCGCTGCGCAACCGAGAAGGTGCTCTTGAGCTTGGCGCGTTGATCCGAATTCAGCCCTTTGCTATTCAAAAATTCGCTCTCGGACTTCTTCATTTTTTCCCAATCTGCGCGCAGCGTCTGCACATCGCCATTGAGTTTAAGCGCCATCTCTTCGTTTGCTTTTTCAATGGCTGCAACAAGGGCCTCGCCCTTTGTTGTGAGCAGCTCGTTCAACAGAGGCTCTTTCGCTTTGATGCGTGCTTCATCCAGCCCTCTCTCGTAGTAGTCATCCAGGAACGCGCCCGGCTCGATTTCGCCTTCCCGCGCACCGCCCTTCAGACCCGGCAGATTCTTCGCGATCTGCCACCGCCCCTCCCCCTTCGCTTTGTCGACGACATACTCCAAGCGGATCGTCCCTTTCGCATAGCTGCCATCGGCCGACGCGACATTCCAGATGACACGCTGCGGCGCCGACTTCGATCGGTCCATCCTCACGCGATAGAGCTTGCCCCCGAACTCGGCGTAGTTCGCTGCCGAGGCGGGGTCCCAAAGCATCCCATCCTTGCCCGGTTGCAGCGTCGACGGACGCGGCGATACTGCGTAGTGGTCCAGTTGACTCATGGCGCGCACGTCTTCGGGCGCCGGCATCACCGCCATCGGCTCGGCACGCTTTTGCACAGGCTTGCGTGCCGCACGCTCGGGCGCGATTCTGAGCGCGAGGCCGTTTTCGGCTGCGCCACCCTCCCCGACGCCGAGATCGCGCAGCGCAGTCAAGCTCTGGTTGACATGCACTTGCAGCGAAGTGGGAAACGTTTCGTGAGGAACGATGCGTGCAGCGCCCGCGCTCCCTTTCGCTTCGTCGGCTGCCGTGCGGGCAACGACCGTGCGAAAACTCTTGCCCGTGGTCAGAACGTGCCCTTCGCCCAAAGTGAAGAAGTCGAGCGCGAGGCCTTCAAGGCCACCCACGACTTCCGCCGTATCGCCCTGCCTCGCGCCATCCACGATCGTTGCAATCGCGCCCACATACGGGATGAGCGTGACAATCGCCATCCCCGCACGGTGGTAATCGCCTTTCCTGAGCCCCTCCTCGAAGTTGTAGAAGTTCGAGACGACCGGTATCGAATTCACGACTTCTTCCACGTTGCCGGTGTAGACCCCTTCCGCAAAGCCGATCGCGCTCCCAACGATCGGCGTATTGTCCAACCAGTGTCGAACGCCCCCGGCCTGCGCGTCGGTCTGAGCGCTCCGATCGTTCTCCGCGAATTCGGCCGTTCTGGCGTCAAGCATCGCAACGTCCGTCAGCGCAATGTGCTCGTTGCGCAACTGGAGGCGCGCAAGCGCCTTGTAGTACGGCGCCTCGCGGTGATCGCGCGCAAGGAACATCGATTCCTCGAGATCCACTTGATCGGCAACCGCAAGCACCGAGATTCGCGTGCCATCGGCGGCGGTGAGAAACGCATCGGGATTCGGCGACTGAGCGCTCTGTTCGAGGAACGCGTCGAGCACGCTCTTGCCGGTGCCCTGCAGTCGCGTCGTCAGGGCCGCCTCGTTGAGGCCACTCTTGCGTTCGAGGCTTTGCAGTGCAGCCGAGCGTTTGTCGAAGCGCGGCGGACCATCGAATTCGGCCAACGCGTCGTTGACGAAGTTGCGCAGGTCGGCAAGCCGTTCCGTCACGTTGTTGCCGGCAAGCACCACCCCGCGGGTCTTGGCGAGATTAAGCCCGAAGAGGATCCGCGGATCGATGAGGCTGCCTTTGTCGTGCCGCCAATTGTGCGCCAGTGCGAGAAAGGCGCGGCAGAGATCGGACGGCGTGGCATAGTTCCCCGGCAGGGTGTCGCCTCTCGCGAGTGCGGCCGCCTTCAGGACGCTCGCCATCGCGTTCTCAACGGTGCCGAACCGATATTGACTGTCCAGCCCACGCTCGTCGAGCCACTGCTTGACCGTCGCACTCTTTTGGGCTGGCGTCAGCAACATATACCGAGGCAGTCGGTTCAGGGATGGATCCTGAACGAGGTCGTCAAAGCGCTTTCCTGCAGCATTGGCGAGCGCATTTCCGTCGAAGTAGATCGCGCCGCCCGCCGATTGGTTCGGCTGCGAATCGGGCTTGAACATCGCGCGCCTCAGATCCTCTTCCCTCAGCGCGTTCGTGAAGCTCTGCCTTGCGGCGTTCAAGGACACCGTCACCTGAGGGTCCGTGGGCTGCCCCTGGCGGCTGACGGTGTGAAGCACCGCCGCCAGGTTGTGTATCCGGACCCATTCGCGATCGATCACGACGCGAATGTGCTCCGGCAGCGCGCTGTACTGCTTTCCGTCAAACAACTTCATGATGAAAGCTTCGGCAACAGCCGGGCCGTGCTGGCTGTAGGCGGCGCCCGCCACACGGAGCACCGCTTGAGTGGCCGTTTGAACGGAAAGATTGAGCTTGGCCCAATCCGTCCCGCCGGTATGCACCCTGACCTCCACCCCCAGATACGCGCCAGCAATGTCTGTATTCCGTTCTTTCACCTCCTGGTCCAGCACCGTAGTGCGAAACCATTCATTGAACCTCGTCAACGTGGAAGGCGGCCCGCCCACACCGACCGGAATCAAGTTGTTCGGGACTGTCTTGTTCAGCGGATCGTTTTCATCACGCGTCGCGGAACGCCGCGAGCGTCGTTGCGCTGCCTCTTCGATCAATTCGTTTAGCGGTGCGTCCGGCAGCGTAATCGGAAGCGGCACCTGCGCCCGATCGCTTCCGCCGTCGGGCGAGCCAGCGAGCGCGCGCACCGCACGCAACACGAACTCGTCACTGCGAAGCGCCTCCATCGGGTCCGCCGCGGCGTTCCGAACGGCGCCCTGTGGTTCGGATCGATCGAGCAACGCTCCGACGTCTGCGCCCTCGCCTCCCGCACCGCCCTCGCTGGCAGCGGGAGTCGGTGAGCGCCGCCGCGCCTCCTGGGCAGCGGCGTCGACGCCGGAAGCCAACGACGAGGGGCCACGTAGTATGCTGAATATTCCCATTGACATTCCTTTATGAATCTGATTTTCAATTTCAACCATCTTTTTCGGAGACAAACATCGCCGAACCAAAAAATCAGACGCAAAGTAGCCGAATGATCTCGCGCTCTCTTTCGATTAATTCACTGTCCTTTCGAATTCATGCATACAAGAGAAGCAGCGCCGTGCGGTCGCATGCTTGCCCGCTCAGCGGCTCGCCCACGCGGGCCGATCGAGGACCGCGCTCCGCCGTGCGGCCTCCGGCCTGTCCATTTCGATAGACCAAGCCGATCTTTTATCTATTTTCAGCCAAATATTCGATCTGCATTTTTACTTAATAATTCTTAACAATCACGCTGACGCGGCGACCTATTATTACCTCGCGACCGAATCAAGATTTTTAAATCGTCAGCACGACGAAACGTATCTTTTTATCGAGAAAACCCCATCCGACATGAGGCGCGTCATGGACGACATGAGCAGTGCCGAATCCGCGTTCCAGTTAAAGCCGACGATGTCGTCGGTGCTCAGTGTCATTGCCGTGCTCCTCGGCGTTTCGCCGCCAGCGCACGCCGGCACCGCTCAGCTTCCGAGCGGCGGCCATTTCGTTGCGGGCAGCGGATCGATCAACGGCAGCGGCAACACGCTGACGATCAATCAAAGCAGGTCGCGCGGGGTCATCGATTGGAACAGCTTTTCGATCGCCAACGGGCGGCAGGTCACGTTCAACAACGGCACCGGCGCTACGCTGAACCGCGTCACCGGAGGCGACCCCTCGCTGATCGCCGGCGCGCTTTCGGCTACCGGCAGCGTCTACCTCATCAATCCGCAGGGCATCGTCGTCGGCCCCACCGGCACCGTCTCGACCGGCGGGCGCTTCGTCGCCTCCACGCTCGATACGGACAACAGTGCCTTCATGAACGGCGGCCCGCTCACGTTATCGGGCAACTCGAACGCATCGGTCTATAACCTCGGCAAGATCGGCTCGAGCGGCGGCGACGTGTTCCTCGTGGGAGTCAGGGAGGTCGATAATTTCGGCACCATCGCCGCGCCCAAGGGCACAGCCGAGATCGTCGCCGGGCGACAGGTCCTATTGCAGGATTCATCGAGCAGCCGGCAAGTGTTCGTGCAGACCGGCAGCGCGGGCACAGTACGCAATGGCGGCGCGATCGCCGCAGCGCAGATCAACCTCCAGGCAGCGGACGGCAACATCTACGCGCTATCGGGCAACCACGAAGCGCTGCGCGCCTCCGGCACCGCCCAGCGCGACGGCCACGTCTGGCTCGTAGCCAACACCGGCACCGTCGCCCTCGCAGGCAAGATCGAGGCGAAGAACGCCGACGCGAGCGCAGGGACGGTCGATACCGCCGCGAACACCCTCGCCTTCCGCCATTGCGCACCGACCGTCTCGGCCGCGGTCTGGAACATCACGACACCGACCTTCAAACTCGGCGATTCCGCCGCGGCCTCGTTCGCGAAGAGTCTGAATGCCGGTACGTCCATCAACGTCCAGACGACGGGCGCGACAGGCGTCGCAAACCGACGCGGCGATATCGACGTAACCTCGAACGTCGGGTGGAACGGTGGCGCGTCACTCAGCTTGAACGCCTATCGCTCGATCAATGTCGGCAAGGGCGTAACGCTCGAGAACAACGGCAGCGGCAACCTGCTGCTGCGCGCCGACGCGACGGGAATCGACAATGGCGGCGCCGTCGTCAACCACGGTACGCTCGATTGGGCTAAAAGCACCGGCATCGTCAGCGCTTTCTACGACATGAACGGCAGCTACAGCCCCGGTGAGCTGCGCGCCAACGCGTCATGGGTGTCGCCGGTATATAGCGGCCTCGTGACCCAAATCACGGGCTATCGGCTTGTCAATTCTTTAGCAGACCTTCAAAACGTCGCGCTCGATCTGGCCAGCAACTATGCGCTCGGGAAAGACATCGACGCGAGCGCGACGGCGAGCAGCACCTATGTCCCGCTCGGGCACGACGGCAACGCATTCACGGGCCAGTTCGATGGGCAGGGCCGTACGATCGATTCGTTGACCGTGAATGGACAAAGCGGGCAAGCGGTCGGTCTGTTCGCACTGCTCGGCAAAAGCGCGGTAGTGCGTGATCTGAACGTCAACGGCACGGTAACGATTGCGGGGGCCGGACAATTTCCCACGTCGAGCGGCGTCGAAGCCGTCCTTGCCGCGGAGAACGACGGAACGATCGTGCACGTCAGCACGTCAGGCTCCGTGGGCGAAGGGCCCAACGTGTGGGCCGGTGATTACACGCTGGCAGGTGGACTCGTCGGTATCAACCGCGGCACCATCGTGCGCTCGTCGAGCAGCGCGTCGAACGGCTCCGGCGGGAGCTCAGGTGGCCTCGTGGGTGAGAACGACGGACTCATTGCACAGTCGTACGCATCGGGTTCGGTATCCGCTCCGGGCCTGAGCGGCCCCGTCTTAAGCGGCAGCGTAGGATCTCCAGGCGGTCTCGTCGGCACAAACGCAGGGACGATCACCGAATCGTATGCGACAGGCTCCGTATCGAGCGGCTGCGGCTTTAGCGGCTTCGTCTGCGGAAGTGCCGCGGGCCTCGTGTACAACAACACGGGAACGATCAGCCAGTCTTTCGCCACGGGTACGCTGTCGGTGCAGCTACCCGTGGAGGGCTTGCCCCCGCCAACCGCAGACGGCATTGCCGTGCAGAACACGGGCAAAATTGCGAACGACGTTTATTGGAATCGGGAAACAACGACGGCAGCAAACGGCTCCGAATCCGGCGAACCGCCCAGCGCCAACGGGCTCACAACCGCTCAGATGAGCACCCCCGCGAGCTTTGTCGGATGGAATTTCGGCGCGGGCGGTGACTGGGTCATGCCCCCGGGTGCGACACATCCCGTGCTCGCATGGCAGACGACTTCCCCGGGCTCGCGGTAAACACCGGTAAGCGAGCCGCCGAAACACGCGGACATCAAAACGTCACACCCGCGACCAGAATCAGATTCGCATAGGGCGTGCACTCGCCCGTGCGAACCACGGCGCGTACGTCACGCGACATGCGCTTCAATTCAGCGTGAGAGACCACCTGCCGCGGTCCGAGACTGGCCATCCATTCGCTTAAGAGCCAGCCGTCCGCACGCTCGATCGTTTCGCTTGCCACGATGTGCGACTCGACCTGCATCTCGGTCAGCAACACGCGCACCGTCGTGGCGAAATCGGGCACCCCTTGCGTAAGCGCAAGATCGATGATCTCGGGGCCGGCGCCATGCGGCGCCGGCATCCCGGCATCGGCGACGAGCACTTTATCGCCATGGCCCAGCGTGGCCACGAGGCGCGACAGTGCGCTGTTAAGCAAAGCGGTTTTCTTCATCGTCGTCAGTCGGCCAGCGCCGCGAGTTCATGCAAGTAGGGAATCGAAGTCTGTGCCCCGGAGCGGGTCACCGAGATCGCCGCCGCGGCCTGACCGAAACGCACGGCTTCGTCGAGCGGCCGCTTCGCTGCGAGCGCCGCACAAAAGCCGCCCACGAAGGTATCGCCGGCGGCCGTCGTGTCGACCGCGTCGACCTCGGGCGGAAGATAGTGCCGGCCACAGTCGGCCTCGCCCTCTGCGAGGACGAAGACGCCGCGCGCACCGAGCGTGACGATCACATTGCGCGCGCCCCCCTTTTGCAATGCGCTCGCGGCGCGCCGTGCGCTTTCCGGCGAGTCCACGGTGACGCCCGACAGGATCCCGGCCTCGACTTCGTTCGGAATCAGGAAGTCGGCCGCTTCCAGCCAATTGCGTGGAAGCGGCCCCGTCACCGGCGCGGGATTGAGCACAACAGTGCGCCCGAGCGTGCGCGCAGTCTGCATCGCGTAGAGCACGGTCTCGTCGGGTACTTCGAGCTGGCAGACGAGCAGATCGGCCTCGGCGATTGCTTGGCGGTGCGAATCGATTGCAGCCGGCGTCAGCGCGCCGTTGCTGCCGGCAACGACGACGATCGCGTTCTGGCCGGCATCGTCGACGACGATCATCGCGACACCCGTAGGCAGCGTTGCCTCGGTCGCAACGCCGACGCAGTCGATGCCATCCCGACGCAGCGCCGCGACGAGCCGCGAGCCGTTATCGTCGCGGCCCACGCACCCGATCATCGCGACCTGCGCGCCGAGCCGGGCGGCGGCGACGGCCTGATTGCCGCCCTTGCCGCCCGGCACGTGCGCGACCTACCGGCCCGCGAGCGTTTCGCCTGCGCCGGGCAAGCGCGCCGCACGAATCACGAGATCCATGTTCAGGCTGCCCACGACGGTGACGCGGCCCGGCTGCTTTGCGGCTGGTGTTGCTGTATCGAATGTCATGGCGTCGTTTGATTGGATTGCGCTTGCACGCTCACGCGTGCGCTCGATTCGCGCACGATGAGCCGCGGCTCGATCAGATGCGTTTGGGCAGGTCCGACGACCAGGCCGGTCAGGCGGGCGAGCAACGCGTTGGCGGCCGCATCGCCGAGCCGCAGAATCGCCTGTCCGACAGTGGACAACGACGGATACACGTACCGGCTCATTTCCACGTCGTCGAAGCCCACGATCGAGCAATCGGCCGGAATGCGCAGCCCGCGTTCGGCCGCTGCGCGAAGCGCGCCGATGGCCATCATGTCGTTGCTCGCGAAAATGGCCGTCGGCGCCATCGTATCCAACAGCTCGCGCGCCGCGGCATAGCCGCCCGGGCACGTGAAACTGCCTTCGACGATCGCGCCGGGCAGCAACGCCACGCCGCGCTCGGCCATCGCGCGCTTGAAGCCCGCGACCCGCGTCGCACTGACAGCCGTGTCGCTTGCGCCGGCAATACACCCAATGCGCGTGTGACCGAGATCGAGCAGATGACGCGTCGCCATCATCGCACCGGCCTCGTGATCGATCTGGACGAGATCGGCGTCGAGACCGTCAACCGGGCGATCGACGATCACGACCGGCACTTTCACCGCCCGCAAGTCTTGCGCGACGGACTCGTCCTCGCCGACCGAAGCCACGATGAGGCCGTCGATGCGGTTCTGATGCAGCACGCGCAGACACTCGCGCTGCGTCTGGATGTTGTTGTCCGAATTACAGAGAAATACGCCATAACCACGGCGCCTCAGCGAGCCCTCGATGCCGCGCGCGAACTCTGCGAAGTACGGGTTCGTGTTGTTCGGCACGACGAGACCGATCGTCGATGTGGTCTTCGCCTTCAGCGAGCGCGCCGGTGCGGACGGCACGTAGTTCATCTCGGCGATGGCCGCGAGCACGCGCGCGCGCTTTTCTTCGCTGACAGGGCGCGTGTTGTTGAGCACATGCGATACGGTCGTGTATGACACGCCCGCACGCTTTGCCACGTCCCGGATCGTCCACATACCGTCCTCGTGCGCGGGCTCAGGCACGGCGCGCGCCGCGCCGGCTGCGGTACGTGTCGAATACCACGGCAACGACGATGACCATACCCGTGATGATGCGCTTGGTCGGCTCGCTCGCGCCGATCTGGGCGAGTCCCGCCGCGAGAACGGAAATGATGAGGACGCCAAAGAAGGTGCTGATGACCGAACCGCGCCCGCCCATGAGGCTCGTGCCGCCGATCACGACGGCCGCGATGACCTGCAGCTCGATCCCGGCGCCGGCGTTCGGGTCCGCCGCTTCGAGGCGCGACACCTGGAACAACGAAGCGAGGCCCGCGAGCGCCCCCATCAGAGCAAAAACGATGACCTTGTACGGACGCGGATCGATCCCGGCCAGTCGCACCGCGGTTTCGTTCGTGCCGATGCCGATCAGGCAGCGGCCGAACACGGTACGCCGCAGCACCACTTGAGCGAGCACCATGACGACCATCGCGATGATGAAGGCCGGCGAGATACCGACCGCGAACGGATTGGCGAGCCAATCGAACGTGCTGCCGATGTATGCGGTACGCGAGTTCGTCAACTGGTACGCGAGCCCGCGCGCCATTTCCAGGACACCGAGCGAGACGATGAACGATGGGATCTTCCAGCCTACTGTCACCAGGCCGGTCAGGCTTCCGGCGACCGCCGCGACGACGAGCCCCACGAGCGCCGCCGGTATCGCGCTCCAGTGCCATTGCAGCGCGACGACGCTCACTGCCGACGCCGACAGCGCGAGTACCGAGCCCACCGACAGATCGATGCCGGCGATGATCAAGACGAACGTCATGCCGACCGCCATCACGACGAGATCGGGGATCTGGTTGGCGATCGTGACGAACGTCTCGTAGGTAAAGAAGTGCGAACTGAGCGCCGAGAACAGCGCGATCATCGCGGCAAGCGCGCCGATGAGGCCCAGGTAGCTCGTCAATTCGAATCGCAGCGCGCTGGCTGCCTTCGGCGCTACGGCCTCGACGGGCGTGTTGGTGGAAATCGTCATGATGCTTCTCTCGTCAATAGTGCGTCACGTTTCGCATAACCGGAAAACGCAGCGGCCAGCAAATCGTCCTGCGTCCATTCGTCCCGCGCGAAGATGCGGACCATCTGACCGGCCGACATCACGCCGATCCGGTCGCAAATGAGCATCAGCTCGCGCAACTCGCTCGACACGACCACGAGCGCCTTGCCCTTTTTCGCCTCTTCGCCGAGCAGCGCGTAAATCTCGAACTTCGCGCCGACGTCGATACCGCGCGTCGGTTCGTCGAAGAGCAGCACGTCGGCGTCGCGTTCGAGCCAGCGCCCGATCACGACCTTCTGCTGATTGCCGCCCGAGAGTTCGCCCACGGCCTGCTGCTCATCGGCGCAGCGTATTCGCATCGCGTCGATATGGCGCTGGGCGAGCGCGCGTTCGCGCCGCAGCATCCGTTTGCCATAGCGGACATCTCGGGCGAGGTCGTCGAGCCAAGGCAGCCCGTGTTGTTCGCGGAGTGTGTCCATCGCGTACGCGACACCGCCGTCGACGCGGCCGGCGTCGGCGGCGAG
>CBJMQH010000069.1:0-14614 GCA_966431825.1 uncultured Trinickia sp. | reverse complement strand
GACTCAAACGACATTTGTGTGCGCTTCGCATGCGTTGCATGCATGCGAAGCGGGGTGCGCTACGAAAAGCGAATGAACGATGGGTGTCGATATGGGCAGCGCGCGAGGCGAGCGGCGCTGCCCGCGCAGTCAGACGGGGGCGACGGCGGGTGCGATGCGGCCTTGGTCGAGGCGGTACGTCCGATCGGCGCAGCGCTGCGCGTGCGTGCTTTCGCGCTCGGCCACGAGCACGGTCATCCCGGTCTGGCAGAGTTCGGCGAGCAGCGCGAAGATGTCGTCGACGACGCCGGACGCGAGCGCGGCGGTCGGCTCGTCGAGCATGAGCAGCCGCGGTCGCGACATCAGTGCGCGCGCGATGGCGAGCAACTGGCGCGCACCGGAGGGCAGTGCGCCCGCCGGGCGGTGCTCGTTCGCCCCGAGCAGCGGGAAGCGCGCGAGCAATCCGGCAGCGTCGGCTTCGACGCGCGCGCGGTCGCGCTCGCGCCAGACGCTGGCGAAAAGGTTCTCGCGTACCGACAGCTTGCCGAGCAGATGCCGGTTCTGCGGTACGTAGGCAATGCCGCTTGCGAGAATATCGTTGGGCCGTTTGCGGCGGATTTCCTCACCGTCGAACCGAATGGAGCCGCGCCGCGTGCGTACGAGGCCGGCGATGGCCATCAGTACGGCGGTCTTGCCGGCCCCGGGTGGGCCGAGCAGGCGGGTTGTCGTGCCGACGGCCACGTTCAGCGAGACGTCGTCGAAAACGTCGGGTTTGCCGTAACCACCGGCGAGCGCTTCGATTTGCAGCAGCGGCGAAGAGGCCACGCGCGTGTCTCCCGGTCTGATGGTCATTTCCTGCGCAAGGTCGCCCGAGCGGCGCCGCGCACCGATCCGATCGATTTGACCCGGTGCGTTGCGGTGCGACAACTATCAGAATGAAGAGGGTCGTCGCGAGCGAATAGAGTGAGTCTACGCGACAGACACGGTCTTGGGGGCGCTGGGTCCCGTCAGGGTACGGCGGCGAACGCGGCAGGCACTGGCTGCGCGGGTTGAGTGTGGCGCGTCGCCGCTTCGGCGCTCCGCGCCTCTTCGATGATCCACGCTTCGACGTCGCGAACTTCCTGGCGCGGTGCGGCGCTTTCCGCGCGACAGAGCCAGTATGCGTAACCGCTCGCGCGCCACGTGCCGCCGCCGAGCGCCACGAGCTGCCCTTGGGCGATCAGCGGCTCGACAAGGGCGGCGCGCCCGAGCGCGACACCTTGACCCGCGAGCGCGGCCTGCACGACCTGATCGTACTGATTGAAGCGCAACATGCTGCGCGGTTTCACGTGCTCGAGCCCGAGGGCGTGCAGATGGTCGGACCATGAGAGCAGCGGCCGCCGCGGCCCGTCGAACTCGAGCAGGACCTGTTGCGCGAGCGTGTCGGCGTCGAGCGCGTCGAGCCCGAGCGAAGGGTGGGCGACCGGTACGATCGATTCGTCGAAGAGCCGCATGGCGCCGGCAGGCGCACCGTCGACACTCGCGTATCGGATGCCGAGATCGATGCCTTCGACGCGCAGATCGAGCGGCTTGTCGTTGGCGGCCACACGGACATCGAGTTCGGGGTGACGGCGCTGCAGCGCAGGCAGTCGCGGCAACAGCCAGAGCGCCGCGACGCCGATGCTCGCCGTGATCGTGACGGGCTGGCGCTCGCCGGGGCGTTTCAGCGCATCGATCGTGTCCTGCAACTGGCGCACCACGCTGTCGGCAGTACGAAAGAGCTGTTCGCCGGCCGCAGTGAACGTGATCGCGCGGTAACCGCGGTGAAAGAGCTGCACGCCGAGCGCGGCTTCGAGCGAGTGAATCTGGCGGCTCACCGCCGACTGCGTGAGACAGAGGTCGGCGGCTGCCAGCGTGACACTCATGCGGCGGCCCACGGCGACGAAGCCGCGGATCAGGTCGAGCGATGCGAGCCGAAGAAGCGATGTGCTCATCAGACTACCTCACGAAAAGGACCGCGAAAGCATGAGCTGGACCGGACGCGTCACACCGGCGCAGCGATCGCTCTTTGCGGTTCAGGACTGTCAGGATACGCAATTGGACTTCAGGCTGCGTAGGCAAAGTGCTCCGCTTTCGCTTCGAGCGCCGGTACGCGCCCGTCTGTGCGCATGCACTCGATCCAGCAGGCGAAGAGCCAATCGTTGTCGATACGCTGCGGCTCGGCCGCGCGTGACGCGTGATAGCCGGCTGCCCGCAGCAGTCGCTCGACGCCGAGCGGGGAGGTGGTGATCAGACGGCGCACGCCGCGCGCGGCGGCCCATTTCAAGGCAGCGTCGATCAGTGCGACGGCCGCTGCCGAGGAAAACCGGCTGGCGGCCCGTGTCGCATCGGGGTGTCCGACATCGAGGTCGACGGCAGCGAAGCGCGAAAGCTCCCAGATTTCGCTGCTCGCCGGTGCAGGCACCGCGCCGAGCAGTTGCGGAAAGACGTCGGCGAGCAGGTAAGGGCGATCGGTCGGCAAAAGCCGTGCGTAGCCGACGATCGGCGCGTCGGCGCGCGCGTCGGCCTGGGCAATGACATGGACGGTATCGGCACGGTCGAACTGGTCGCACTCGCAACCGGGTTCGCAATCGAGCGGCCATCCGAGCATCTCGACGAATACGCGATAGCGGTAGCGCCAGAGCGCCGCCAGCAAGGGGGCAGGGAGCGCCGCGGCAGGGCGGGCGGTGATATGCATGGGCAAGTCCTTCGACGTCGCAGCAGGCCGATGCGCCTGCGGATCGTGCGGGATTTAAGCCATTCCTATGCGAATCGGTAACTCCTACATTTGGTAGGCAGGCCGTTTACTCATACTTCGATTCGTTTGCCGAAAGAGCCGAGTCGCCCTGGGGTGCGCGTTGGGGCAACCGCGCAGCGTCCGATACGCGCGTGCGCCGCAGTCGACCGGGGAATCTGAGGATTGGTTCTAACGGGGCCACGGTCGACGGCGCGGCGCGCGTATGCGCGTCGCGACCGCAAACTTTTCAGTGCGGCAGCGTCGGGGCTCGAGCGGCGGCTTAGCGGCCCTGGCCTTTGTCGTCGGTGTCGGTCTCGGCGCGTACCGCGTCGGCGAAGCGGGCGAGCGCAGCGAGCGAGCCGCTCACGCTGACGTATTCCTGCCGACCGATTCGTGCGTCGAGAAGCACCGCCATGCCCGATTCACGGGCGAGCGCGATGAGGTCCATCTGCTGATTTCCTTGCATCTTGTCCATAGTCGAAACGTGTCGCCCGCTCTGAAGCTGTGCTGTCTCGATGCACCGGCCGCGCATGCTGCCGCGCCGGACGGTGTAGATTCCGGCGGCTCGCGCCGGGACTTGCCACACAAGAAGCATGACCTGTACCCGCGGCGCGCCTGCGTCAACACGGACCGCGCATGCACAACGATGGCGCAGTCGCGGAGAGGGCATGCATCGGTTTGGGGTGTCGTCGACATAGTCGGTGCAGGTGTGGCGCAGCAGCGGCGCGACGTGCGACGCCCATGCGAATGGGGGGGGGCAATCGCCCGTGCGCGTGTATAGACAACCAGGACCGGCTGGATTGCGCTGCATGACCCTGCGCCAGCCACGCACTTCGCCTGCACCGACCGTGCACCTCACGCAGGGAGGGCGAAGCTTGCACGCCTGTTGGCTGCTTCATCGCGAGACTTCGCGTTCTAATGGTAATCCCTAGCGCGCTCGTTGAAAAAACGAGTTGTCTATACAACATGGGCGGGCTAGACTGCACGCCATTGATTGACGTGAACCGCAAAATCCGCGAACCGAACAGGACGATTCCGATGATGATTCTTACGCCCGGTCACCTTACGCTTGCTCAATTGCGCCGCATCGCGCGCGAGTCCGTTACGCTCCAGCTCGATCCGGCGAGCTACGCCGCCATCGACGCCGGCGCGAAAGCCGTTGCCGATATCGCGGCGAAAGGCGAGCCGGCCTATGGCATCAATACCGGGTTCGGCCGGCTCGCCAGCACCCATATCCCGCACGACCAGCTCGAACTCCTGCAACGCAATCTCGTCTTGTCGCACGCCGTCGGCGTGGGCGAGCCGATGGCCGATCCTGTCGTGCGTCTGCTGATGGCGCTCAAGCTCTCGAGCATGGGCCGCGGTCATTCCGGCATCCGCCGCGAGGTGATGGACGCGCTCGTGACCTTGTTCAACGCCGACGTGCTGCCCGTGATTCCGGTCAAGGGTTCGGTCGGCGCGTCGGGCGATCTGGCGCCGCTGGCGCATCTGTCGGCCACGCTGCTCGGGATTGGCGATGTGCGCGTGCGCGGCGAGCGCATGAGCGCGCAGGCCGGTTTGAAGATCGCCGGTCTTGCTCCGCTCACGCTCCAGGCGAAAGAAGGGCTCGCGTTGCTCAACGGTACGCAGGCTTCGACGGCGCTCGCGCTTTACAACCTGTTCGCGATCGAGGATCTGTTCCGCACGGCGCTCGTCTCGGGCGCGTTGTCCGTCGATGCGGCGGCCGGCTCGGTGAAGCCGTTCGATGCGCGCATTCACGCGCTGCGCGGCCATCGCGGACAGATCGAAGCCGCTGCGGCATACCGCACGCTGCTCGAAGGCTCGGACATCAACCTCGCGCACCGCGATTGCGGCAAGGTGCAGGACCCGTACAGCCTGCGCTGCCAGCCGCAGGTCATGGGCGCCTGTATCGACCAGATCCGCCATGCGGCAGGCGTCCTCTTGATCGAAGCGAATGCGGTGTCGGATAACCCGCTGATCTTCCCCGATACGGGCGAAGTGCTTTCGGGCGGCAATTTTCATGCTGAGCCGGTCGCGTTTGCCGCCGACAACCTCGCACTCGCGGCGGCGGAAATCGGCGCGCTGGCCGAGCGTCGCATTGCCCTGTTGATCGACGCGACGCTCTCGGGCCTGCCGCCGTTCCTCGTGAAGGACGGCGGGGTGAATTCGGGGTTCATGATCGCGCACGTCACGGCCGCGGCGCTCGCGTCGGAAAACAAGACGCTCGCGCATCCGGCTTCGGTCGATTCGCTGCCGACTTCGGCGAATCAGGAAGACCATGTCTCGATGGCGACGTTCGCGGCGCGCAAGCTTGCCGATATCGCGTCGAATACGGCTGCGATTCTGGCGATCGAACTGTTGGCGGCGGCGCAGGGCGTCGATCTGCGTGGGCCGAACCGCACAAGCGGGCCGCTCCAGAAAGTGATGAGCACCGTGCGTGCGCAGGTGCCCCACTACGATCTCGATCGCTACTTCGCGCCGGATATCGCGTCGATCACGCGTCTCGTCGAAGACGGCACGATCGCCGCGGCCAGCCCGTTCGCGTTCGAATCGCAAATGGGCGATGCGTCGGTACGCTAACGCGTGCTCAGCTTCGTTTCGCCCCACGATTGAACGAGGACGGACGCTTTCATGAACGCGCCAGCGTATCAAGGCATCAAGGACTTCATCCTCGCCCGCATTCATGCGGGCGAGTGGGCCGAAGGCGACCAGGTGCCGTCGGAGAACGAGCTCGCCCGCGAGTTCGGCGTGGCCCGCATGACGGTCAATCGTGCATTGCGCGAGCTGACGGCCGAGCAGGTGCTGACGCGCGTGCAGGGGGCCGGCACGTTCGTCGCGCGGCCGAAATACGAGTCGACGCTCGTCGCCATCCGCAGCATTTCCGACGAAATCGCCGCGCGCGGCCACGACTATCGCGCGGCGGTACTGCATCTCGGTGCGACGGTGGCTGACGCCGCGCTCGCCGACGAAATGGATCTCGCAGCAGGCAGCCCCGTCTTTCATTCGCTCGTTCTGCACTTCGAGAACGACGAGCCGGTTCAGCTCGAAGAACGCTGGGTCAATCCGGCGGTCGCACCCGAGTACGCGTTGCAGGACTTTTCCGCGGTCACCCCGAACCAGTATCTCGTGCGCGTGGCACCGCTGCAGCGCGTCGAGTATCGGATCGAAGCCGCATTGCCCGAACCCGCTGCGGCCCGAGCGCTTTCGATGGCCGACGGCGAACCGTGTCTGTTGCTGCACCGGCGGACATGGTCGAACAAGCTCGTTGCATCGGTCGTCAATCTTTGGCATCCCGGCACGCGCTATCGCTTCACCGGACACTTTTAACGCGCGTTTGATACGCACGAGACCGAACCAAATCACCGTTCGTACTCCTGACCGAAGAGGCTCTTCCATGAACGATATGAAATCCGTCGATCCGCGCCTTGACCCGAGCCGCACGATCCGTGCGCCGCGCGGTGCGCAGAAAACCTGCAAGAGCTGGTTGACCGAGGCCGCGTATCGGATGATCCAGAACAATCTCGACGCCGAAGTCGCCGAGCATCCGCATGCGCTTGTCGTCTACGGCGGGATCGGTCGTGCGGCGCGCAACTGGGCCTGTTACGACCAGATCCTCGCTACGCTGAAAGAACTGAATGACGACGAGACGCTCCTCATTCAATCGGGCAAGCCGGTCGGCGTTTTCCGCACCCATGCCGATGCGCCGCGCGTGCTGCTGGCGAATTCGAACCTTGTGCCGCACTGGGCCAATTGGGACCACTTTCACGAGCTCGATCGCAAGGGCCTCATGATGTACGGTCAGATGACGGCCGGCAGCTGGATTTATATCGGCAGCCAAGGCATCGTGCAGGGCACCTACGAAACGTTTTACGCGGTGGCCAATCAGCATTTCGGCGGCAGTGCTGCGGGCCGCTGGATTCTGACCGGCGGTCTCGGTGGCATGGGCGGCGCACAGCCGCTCGCGGCGACGATGGCCGGCTTCTCGATGATCGCCGTCGAGTGCGACGAAACGCGCATCGACTTCCGGCTCAAGACGCGCTACCTCGACAAGAAGGCGCAGACGCTCGATGAAGCGCTCGCGATGATCGAGGCGGCAAAGGCTCAGGGCAAGCCCGTGTCGGTCGGCCTCGTCGGCAATGCGGCCGACGTGTTCGAGGCTTGCGTCGAGCGCGGCATCACGCCCGACTGCGTGACGGACCAGACGAGCGCGCACGATCCGATCAACGGCTACTTGCCGCAGGGCTGGCGTGTCGACACGTGGCGCGAGCGGCAAAAGACCGATCCGCAGAGCATCGTGCTGCCGGCCAAGCAGTCGATGGCGCGCCAGGTGCAGGCGATGTTGACGCTGCAGGCGCGCGGCGCCGCGACGCTCGATTACGGCAATAACATTCGGCAGATGGCCCTCGATATGGGCGTTGCGAACGCCTTCGATTTCCCGGGGTTCGTGCCGGCCTATATCCGGCCGCTCTTCTGCGAGGGCAAGGGCCCGTTCCGCTGGGTCGCGCTGTCGGGCGATCCTGAGGACATCTACAAGACCGATGCCAAGGTCAAGGAACTGATCCCCGACGATCCGCACCTGCACAACTGGCTCGACATGGCGCGCGAGCGCATCGCGTTCCAGGGGCTGCCCGCGCGGATTTGCTGGGTCGGGGTAAAAGACCGCTATCGTCTCGGTCTCGCGTTCAACGAAATGGTCAAGCGCGGTGAGCTCAAAGCGCCGGTCGTGATCGGGCGTGATCACCTCGACACCGGTTCGGTGGCAAGCCCGAACCGCGAAACCGAGGCAATGCAGGACGGCTCCGACGCCGTGAGCGACTGGCCGCTGCTGAACGCATTGCTCAATACGGCGGGCGGTGCGACCTGGGTGTCGCTGCACCATGGCGGCGGCGTGGGCATGGGCTTCAGCCAGCATGCCGGCGTGGTGATCGTCTGCGACGGCACCGACGCCGCAGCGCGTCGCCTCGAACGGGTGCTGTTCAACGATCCGGCGACCGGCGTCATGCGGCATGCCGATGCCGGCTACGCGCTCGCCCAGAAGACGGCGCGCGAGGTCGGCCTGAACCTGCCGATGCTCGGCCGTTGACGATGGCCGGTGCGACCGATCTGCCGCGCATGACGACGTTCACGGTCATACGCGGCGCCGAGCTTGTTGCGTCGCCCTGGAAGAACGGCGGCGGCGTCACGCGGGAAATTGCCGCGCATCCGCCGCAGGCCGGGCTCGACATGTTCGTCTGGCGCATGAGCGTGGCCGATGTCGAGCGTGACGGGCCGTTCTCGTGTTTCCCGGGCATCGACCGGACGCTGGCCCTCGTCAGCGGTGCCGGTATGACGCTCGATGCCGATGACGGGCACGCATGGCAGCTCGACGCGCCTTTGAAGGTCGCCCGCTTCGCGGGAGAAGCCGCTATCGGCGCGCGTCTTGCCGACGGGCCCACGCGGGACTTCAATCTGATGGTGCGCCGCGCGAGCGCGAGCGGGACCGTCGAGGTGTGGCGCGGTTCGGGCGAGCATCGGTTGCAAGGCGACGTGTGCCTCGTCTTCGGTGCAACAGGGGTGGTCGAGGTCACGCTCGACGAGGAGCCGCCGATCGCGCTCGCCGCCATGGACACCGTGCGAATCGACACGCGGTCCGGGCAGCGCGCGCTTCGTGCGAGGACTTCGGGCAACGGTGCCGTGATCGCAGTATCGATCCGGTATATCGATAAGCAATCCTGAACAGGAACCGGAGGGCAACGGCGCGTGGCGCGGTGCCGCCCGGTTGTGAACTGACGATGAACGAACGTGTCTGGCATCACTTGAACCTGTGTCCGCACGGCAATCCGGACGAAACGATTGCCGATGCCGCCCTGGCGGTGCGCGACGGCGTGATCGCGTGGGTCGGCGCGGCACACGCGCTGCCGGCCGAATACGCGCTCTGGCCGCGCGAGGACCTGGGCGGGGCATGGGTGACGCCGAGCCTTGTCGACTGCCATACGCATCTTGTCTACGCGGGGCAGCGGGCCGACGAGTTTGCGTTGCGACTTGCCGGTGCCGGCTACGAGGAGATCGCACGCCGCGGCGGCGGGATCGTCTCGACGGTGCGCGCAACGCGCGAGGCCGACGAAGCAACGCTCTTTGCGCAGGCGGCGGCCCGGCTCGCGCCGCTCGTTGCCGAGGGTGTCGGTGCGATCGAAATCAAATCGGGCTACGGTCTGGACCTCGAAAACGAACGCAAGATGCTGCGTGTGGCGCGCCGGCTCGGCGAGCGGTTCCCGGTGACGGTGTACACGACGTTCCTCGGTGCGCATGCGTTGCCGCCGGAATACGCCGGCCGCGCGGATGCGTACATCGAGTCCGTCTGCGAACAGATGCTACCCGCGCTCGCTGACGAAGGGCTCGTCGACGCCGTGGACGTTTTCTGCGAACGGATCGGGTTCACGCTTGCGCAGAGCGAGCGTGTGTTCGAGGCGGCGGCCCGGCACGGCTTGCCCGTGAAGATGCATGCCGAACAACTGAGCTTGAGCGGCGGTACGGCGCTTGCAGCGCGTTATCGTGCCTTGTCGGCCGATCACCTCGAATATCTCGACGAAGCGGGCGTGGCCGCCATGAAAGAGGCCGGCACCGTTGCGGTGTTGCTGCCTGGCGCCTATTACTTCATCCGCGAGACGCAGTTGCCGCCGATCGAGCTGCTGCGCCGCTACGGTGTGCCGATCGCCTTGGCGACGGACAGCAACCCGGGCACGTCGCCCGCGACTTCGCTGCTCGTGATGGCGAACATGGGCTGCACGCTGTTTCGACTCACCGTGCCGGAGGTCCTGCAGGCCGTCACGTGCCACGCGGCGCGGGCGCTTGGCGCGAGCGACCGCCACGGCGCACTGGCGGCGGGCAGGCAAGCCGATTTCGTCGCTTGGGACGTGTCGACGCTGGCCGAGTTGCCGTATTGGATCGGCCGGCCGCTCGCCGCGCGTGTAGTGCACGCAGGGCAGACGGTCGACCGCGCGGTGCCTCTGTTCGTTGCGCCGAGCGCAGGCCATGAAGGGCAGGGGAGTGCTTTGCGATGACGACAGGAATCGAACCGCGCGCGCTGTTCGCCGAGTACGCGTATTTGCCCGACGGCTGGCGCCGCGACGTGATGCTCGAATGGGATGCCGCGGGCACCCTTCAGCGCGTCTTGCCGGATACCGCTGCACCGCACGGTGTTGCGCGTGCGCAGGGTCCGGTCATACCGGGGATGCCTAATCTGCATTCGCATGCCTTTCAGCGTGCGATGGCCGGCTTGACCGAATATCGCGCCCACGCGGCCGACAACTTCTGGAGCTGGCGCGATCTCATGTATCGCTTCGCCGCGCGCGTGACGCCCGAGACGCTCGCCGCGATCGCGCGCTGGCTTTATATCGAAATGCTGAAGGCCGGCTACACGTCGGTCTGCGAATTTCACTACGTTCACCACGACGAAGATGGCAGCCGCTACACGCGTGCGGCGGAACTCGCCGAGCGCGTGGTCGATGCGGCCACCGAAGCCGGCATCGGCATGACGATGCTGCCCGTGCTCTATCAGTACAGCGGGTTCGGGGCGCTTGCGCCGCGCGCCGATCAGCGACGCTTCATCAATACGCCGGATCAGTTGCTGACGCTGCTCGACGGGCTGCGCCGCGCTCGACCGGCCAACGGTGCGCTCGCCTACGGCGTGGCGCCGCATTCGTTGCGGGCCGTGTCGGAAGCGTCGCTGCGTGCGCTGCTCGGCGGGCTCGATGCCATGCTGCCCGATGCGCCCGTGCATATCCACATCGCGGAGCAGACGGGCGAAGTCGACGATTGCCTGCGCACGACGGGGGCGCGACCCGTGGCGTGGCTTCTGGACCGTTTCGACGTGGATGCGCGCTGGTGCCTCGTGCATGCGACGCATCTGGACGACGGGGAGACGGCAGCCCTTGCTCGCAGCGGTGCCGTGGCAGGCCTTTGCCTGACGACGGAGGCGAACCTGGGCGACGGCGTTTTCCCGGCGCGGGCTTACCTCGATGCAGCGGGACGGATCGGGATCGGCTCCGACAGCCATATCGCCGTGGACTGGCGCGCCGAACTGCGCTTGCTCGAATATGGGCAGCGGCTCTTGCGGCGGGAGCGGAACGTGCTCGCGTCGGCAAGCGAGCCGCAGGTCGGCCAGCGACTCTATGCCGCGGCGCTCGACGGCGGGGCACAGGCGACCGGCCGCGCGACCGGGGCATTGCGCGAGGGCGCGCGCGCGGACTGGATCGTCCTCGAGCGCGACCATCCGAGCATCGATGGCCGCGAGGCGGCGCAATGGCTCTCGGGTATCGTCTTCTGCGAACATGGCGACTCCCCGGTCCGCGATGTCTATGTGGGCGGCGCGTGCGTGGTGGCGCAGCGCCGGCATCGCGACGAAGAAGCGGCCTACGCCGGCTATCGCGCAGCGCTGGCGGGCCTTGCGGGCTGAGTCCGCTTACTGTTTGCTTGGGATCCGAACGATGAACGACGCTTCCGTTTTCTCGCTGCACGAAGGCACTTTGCCGTTGCTGATTTCGATGCCCCACGTCGGCACGCAAATCCCCGACGATCTCGCTGCGACGATGACCGATGTCGCGCGGCATGTCGATGATTGCGACTGGCATCTCGAACGGCTCTACGCGTTTGCGGCACGCCGCGGTGCGTGGATCCTCGCGCCGTACAACGCACGTTACGTGATCGATCTGAACCGCCCGCCCGACGACGCGAATCTCTACCCGGGCCAGGACACGACAGGGCTCGTACCCGTCGACACGTTCGACAAGACGCCTCTATACGCGCCGGGCGGCGCGCCGACGGCGGCCGAGATCGCACGGCGCCGGGAGCGCTACTGGCAGCCGTATCACGACGCACTGGCAACGACACTCGCTGCGCTGCAGGCCCGGCATGGCACGGTGTTGCTCTGGGAAGCACACTCGATCCGCTCGCACGTCCCCAGGTTCTTCGAAGGGCGTCTGCCCGACTTCAATTTCGGTACGGCCGGCGGTGCGAGCGCTGCTCCGGGTTTGGCCGAGGCGCTGGCGGATTGCGCCGTGAGCGACGGGGGTTTTACGGCCGTTGCGAACGGGCGCTTCAAGGGCGGCTACATCACGCGCCGCTATGGCGAGCCGGCCAACGGCATTCACGCCGTTCAGCTCGAACTTTCCCAATGCACGTACATGGAGGAGACGCGCCCTTATGCCTACGATGCGGCGCAGGCCGGACGGGTCGAGCCGGTGCTCGATCGCCTGTTGACGCTCGCGCTCGCGCATGTCGGGGCGGGGCGTGCCGTTTAGCGGCACCGTCGCGCGGATGTGACAAGCGCGTATTGTCGATTGACGGCGCACGCGGCAATCGATATGGTGTCGGACCATGGCCGAATCCGATAACCACCCCGGCGCTTGTGTGCGCCAGATTTGCCTCGAACGGTTCAACCTGACGGTGACCGAGTGCGCGGCCATCCTCGGCGTGAGCCGCCAGGCGCTGACGAACTTGCTTAGCGGGAAGGCCGGGATTTCGCCGGAAATGGCGTTGCGCCTCGATCGGGCGTTCGGCGGCGGGGCGGAGACATGGCTTCAACGGCAAGTCGTGCACGATCTGGCGCGGGCCCGAAAGAAGCTGGACGAGCTGAACATCATGCCCGTCGTGCAGCAGCGGCAACGGTCGCTGTTCGAAGGGTTGCGCTTTACGCTGCGCGTTGCCGCAGGCCAAACGGAAGGCATGGAATGCGGTTTTCCGGTAAAAATCCGGCATGACCGAACGCACCCGACTCGTCCCGCTGATCGTCGCCTGCCCGCTGTTTCTGCAGAATCTCGACACCTCCATCATGGCGACGGCATTGCCCGCCATCGCCCGCTCGCTGCACGTGCAGGCGCTGCACCTTAACCTCGCCATCACGTCTTATCTGCTGAGCCTTGCCGTGTTTCTGCCGGCTAGCGGTTGGCTCGCCGACCGGTTCGGCCCCCGTCGCATCTTTTGCGCGGCGATCGCAAGCTTCTCGCTCGGCTCGGCGTTGTGCGGCCTTGCCCAATCACTGCCGCAACTCGTCGCATTTCGCGTGGTGCAGGGCATGGGCGGCGCGATGATGGTGCCGGTCGGCCGGCTGATCCTGTTGCGCAGCGTTCCCAGCACAAGAATGGTTGCCGCGATGGTCTGGTTCACCGTGCCCGGTGCGATCGGGCGGCTCGCCGGGCCGCTGACAGGCGGCGCGATCGTCACGCTCGTATCGTGGCGCTGGATCTTTTTGCTGAACATACCGTTCGGCTTGCTCGGCATTGCGCTCGCGTTGAAGTTTATCGACGGTGCCTACGAACCCGTGTACGACCGGCTCGATGTACCGGGTTTCGTGTTGCTTGCGCTCGGGCTCGTCGGCATGGTGAGCGGGCTCGATACGGTTGGGCGCGGTCTCGTGCCGCACGCGGTGACGATTGCGCTCGTCGGCACCGGCGCAGCGGCACTCGCCGCGTACTGGCTCGTTCGGCATGGGAAAGACTGGGCGATCATCGATCTTGGCCTGCTGCGCTATGCCACGTATCGGACGACGGTGTTGGGCGGTATGCCGCTGCGCATCGCGATCGGCGCGTCGCCGTTTCTGATGCCGCTGATGCTGCAGCTCGGCTTTGGTCTCTCGCCGCTCCAGTCGGGATCGATCAGCGTGGCTACAGCGATCGGTTCGTTGTCGGTGCGCGCCGTCATGGCGCATGCGATACGGCGGATCGGTTTCCGCTCGCTGCTGATCGCCGCCACGCTCGTGACGAGCCTGTTCTATGCGAGCTACGGTTTTTTCCGGCCGGACACGCCGCACGCGCTCATCTTCATCGTCTTGCTGATGGGCGGCCTCTTCAATTCGCTCGCCATGGTCACGCTCAATACGCTCGGCTACACCGAGGTGCCCAAACCGAAGATGAGCCGCGCGACCGCCCTCGCCAGCATGATGCAGCAGCTTTCCATCAGCATCGGCGTAGCGTTCGGCGCTTCGGTGGTCGCACTCGCGGCGCGCTTCGCGGGGCGCAGCGTCGCGCAGCTTGCGCCTGGCGATTTTTCACCGGCGTTTCTTTGCGTCGGCGCGCTCACGCTCGTTTCGTTGCTCTTTTTCGTGAGGTTGTCGCCGCATGAAGGCGAGCATATGCGGCACGGTTGATGCAGATTCGCCTCGAACGTGCTGCCCCCGGGGTGTGCTCGAACGACCCGCGCGCGAGACCCCCTAGGGCTGGGCCGCCATGCGCGTGGCGATGAATTGCCCTTCGAGTTGCCATGTCGCGCCGTCTGCGGCAAGCGACTCGCCGATCCAGCGAAACCGCTCCGGCGTGATCTCCGTGAAGCGCCAACGCGTCGCCTGGCCGTCGGCTCGCGCACCCGTTTGGACGATTTCATTGCCGACGCGGCGGCCCAGCTGCGTTTCGCGGTGGTCGCGTGCGGCATTGATCCAGGTGATGCGCCAAGCTCGCAAGGTGGCGTCCCAGACGCGCAGCGTCGTACCGTACATGTTATTGAGCGGATCGCTCGGCATGCGGCCCGCCGCGCGGTCGGCCCGGTTGGGCATGATCCAGACGTCCTGAATCGCGCGACCTTCGAGCGCCCAGCCGAAGTGCACTTCGCCCGTTATCCGCTCATCGCGCAGATCCTGACCGCGATAGTGGAGCACCTGCAAGTTCCAACTGCCGACCAGCCAGCCATAGACATCGTCGGCCGCATCGATCTGCTCAGCGCGCCCTTGTGCAGCCAAGGCCGCCAGCCAGTTCCGTGCGCCGTCGTTACCGCTTCCATCCATGATTCGATCCTCATCGTTCACCGCGTTACGAGGCGGCGCGCGTACCCGCTTGATCGGAATGCGCGTCAACCTTCCCATTCATGGGGAGGAAGGATAGCGCGGACACCGAAGGCGTCCTCTTGGGCCTT
>CBJMQH010000068.1:0-14661 GCA_966431825.1 uncultured Trinickia sp. | reverse complement strand
CGGTGCGCGCATCGCTCTTGCTCGCTGGCGCGATCTCGCGCTGCTGCCCGCGCTGGCACTGCTGATCGCAGCAGGTGCATTCGTGAGCCCGAGTTTTCTCACGCGTGCGAACCTCGTCAGCGTGCTCGGCGCGTCGGCCGCGCTCGCCCTCGTCGTGCTCGCGGAATCGTTGATCGTGATCGTCGGCAAGTTCGATCTCTCTCTCGAATCGACTGTGGGCTTTGCCCCTGCGCTCGGGGCAATGCTCGTCATGCCGGCAACCTCTGCCGGCTTCGGCTGGCAATGGCCGCCGCTCGCAGGCCTTCTCGCCGTGCTCGCCACGGGCGCGCTCATCGGCTGGATCAACGGGCTGCTCGTCGTGCGGCTGCGCCTGAACGCGTTCATCGTGACGCTGGCGATGTTGATCGTCTTGCGCGGCATGCTTGTGGGCGCGACGAAGGGCGGTACGCTGTTCGACATGCCGAACGCCTTCTTCGCGCTCGCCTCGACCACGTTCGCCGGCTTGCCGCTGTCGGTGTGGCTCGCGGCGATCGCGTTCGCGTTTGCAGCCTTCATGCTGCGCTACCACCGGCTCGGGCGCGCGCTCTATGCAATCGGCGGGAATCCGGAAGCGGCACGCGCGGCCGGCATCCGCGTCGAACGGATCACCTGGGGCGTGTTCGTGCTCGGCAGCGCGCTTGCGGCGCTCGGTGGGATTGTCGTGACAGGCTACGTCGGCGCGATCAACGCGAACCAGGGCAACGGCATGATCTTCACGGTGTTCGCGGCAGCCGTCATCGGCGGGATTTCGCTCGACGGCGGCAAAGGCACGATGTTCGGCGCGTTGACGGGCGTGTTGCTGCTCGGCGTCGTACAGAACCTGCTGACGCTCGCGCAGGTACCGTCGTTCTGGATCCAGGCCATTTATGGCGCGATCATCCTCGGCTCGCTGATGGTGGCACGCATGGCCGGCGAACAGGAGTGAGGACGATGACGCTCGATGCCCGCCTCATCCTGCTCGCTCCCGAAGACAACTGCGTGATTGCCGCCACCACGCTGCCCGCCGGCACGGTCGTTCAGATCGACGGCGAAGCGCTGACGCTGACAGCGACGATTGCACTCGGACACAAGCTCGCGCGGCGGGCGCTCGCATCGGGAGACAAGGTGATCCGCTACGGCGCGCCGATCGGTCACGTCACGACCAACGTGCAGAAGGGCGCGCATCTACACACGCACAACCTCACAAGCGACTATCTGCCGACTTATACCCATGACGAAGGACACACCTTCGTCGATGCCGACGCGACACCGACCCTTGCCGCGCACCAAAGCGAGGCCCGTTCATGACCGAGACAGTTTCTTCCGCTGATCCGAACGCTACGTCAACCGGTTCGTCCGCGCCGCTTGCCGGCTACCTGCGCGCGGATGGGCGCAAGGGCATACGCAACGTGGTGGCCGTGGCGTATCTCGTCGAGTGTGCACACCACGTGGCGCGCGAAATCGTTGCGCAGTTCCGGCCGAGGCTCGGCGAGGCGGCCGATGCGATCTTCGAGGCCGAGTTCGACACACGCAACGCCCATGAAGCGGACCCCGACGTTCATCTGATCGGCTTTCCGGGCTGCTACCCCAACGCCTATGCCGAAAAGATGCTTGCGCGTATCGCCACGCACCCGAACGTGGGTGCCGTCCTGTTCGTCTCGCTGGGCTGCGAGAGCATGAACAAGCACCGGCTCGCCGAGATCGTCGCGGAGTCGGGCAGACCCGTAGAAGTCCTGACGATCCAGGAGACGGGCGGCACGCGCGGCACGCTGATGCGCGGCGTGGAATGGGTCCGCCAAACGCGTGCGGCGCTCAAAGCCCAACGGAGCGTGCCGATGCGGCTCGATGAGCTTATCGTCGGCACCGTCTGCGGCGGCTCCGACGGCACGAGCGGCATTACGGCGAACCCGGCCGTCGGCCGTGCGTTCGATGCGTTGATCGCCGAGGGGGCCACCTGCGTGTTCGAAGAAACCGGGGAGCTCGTAGGCTGCGAATTCCATATGAAGGCGCGTGCGGCTCGGCCCGAGCTCGGGGAAGCCATCGTCGCCTGCGTCGCGAAGGCGGCCCGCTACTACACGATCATGGGCCACGGCAGTTTCGCCGTGGGCAATGCCGACGGCGGCTTGACGACCCAGGAGGAGAAATCCCTCGGCGCCTACGCGAAGAGCGGAGCGTCGCCGATCGTCGGCATCGTCAAACCGGGCGATGTGCCACCGACAGGCGGCCTGTATCTGCTCGACGTGGTGCCCGACGGCGAGCCGCGCTTCGGATTCCCGAACATCAGCGACAATGCGGAAATCGGTGAACTCATCGCCTGCGGCTGCCATCTGATCCTCTTCACGACGGGGCGTGGCTCGGTCGTCGGTTCCGCCATCGCGCCCGTCATCAAGATTTGCGCAAACCCGGCTACATTCCGCCACCTGGAGGGGGATATGGATGTCGATGCAGGGCGTATTCTCGAAGGGCGGGGCAGCCTCGATGAAGTGGGGCGCGAAGTATTCGACAAGACGGTCGCGGTGGCCAACGGGCGCCGTTCGAAGTCCGAAATGCTGGGCCATCAAGAATTCATCATGACCTACAAGGCATTCGAGCCGATCGGCCCGGCCTGTCTGCCGATTGCCGTACCGGTTGCGAGGGCGAGCGCATGAACGCTGAAGCAAGTTCCGGCACCCCCGACAGCGGCGCGCGCGAGCAGATCGCGCAGACGCGGCGGCTCGGGCGCAGCAATCTCGAAGTGACGGCGCTTGGCCTGGGTTGCGCAGGCCTCGGCGGACTCTACCGCGACGTCAGCGAGGCCGACGCGCGTGCGACGGTCGATGCGGCCTGGGAGGCGGGCATCCGCTTCTTCGATACGGCCCCTTACTACGGCTATACGAAGAGCGAGCACTATGTCGGCGCTGCATTGCGCGAACGCGAGCGCGACGCCTTCGTATTGTCGACAAAGGCCGGCCGCCTGCTCGCGCCCTCGCGCGGGCACGATGCGCGCTCGCCAAGAGACGGCTGGGCGCACCCGTTGCCGTTCGAGCCCGTCTACGACTACACCTACGACGGCATCATGCGCTCGTTCGAGGACAGCCTGCAACGGCTCGGGCTCGCCCGGATCGACGTGCTGCTCGTGCACGACATCGGCGCATTCACCCACGGCGAGCGCCACCCCTATTACTGGCGGCAGTTGGCCGACGGCGGTTTTCGGGCGCTGGACGAGTTGCGTGCGGCCGGCGCCGTACGCGCGGTGGGCCTCGGCGTCAACGAGGCCGAGGTGGTGGCCGATACGATGCGCGAGTTCGAGATCGACTGCGCGTTGCTCGCGGGCCGCTATACGCTGCTGGAACAGGAGACGTTGGAGACGCTGTTGCCCGAATGCATGCGCCGCGGTGTGTCGCTGATCGTCGGCGGGGCGTTCAACTCCGGCATTCTTGCACGCGGTGTGCGGCACCTGCGCGCCGACGCCGCGCCGCCCTCCGGGGCTCTCAAGTTCAACTACGGCGATGCACCCGCCGAGGTGATCGATCGCGTCGCGCGGATCGAAGCCGTCTGCGACGCGCACGATGTCGCGCTGCCGAGCGCAGCGCTGCAGTTTCCCTATGCGCACCCGGCCGTGGCCGGCGTCCTGACGGGCGCGAGCAGCCCGGGCGAAATCCGCGAGAACGTCGCTTCGTTTACGAGGCCGATCGCCCCCGCGTTCTGGCAAGCGCTGCACGACGCGGCACTGTTGCATCCGCACGCGCCGGTCCCTTCGTTCTGACATCGACTCCGACTCTTCACTTCCGAGGACCCTCATGACCCGATCTGCCACCGCCGATACGCTCGATACGCCCGACACTTCCGACGTGCCCTGTGTCGCCGGC
The DNA here is from genome assembly GCA_966431825.1 of uncultured Trinickia sp. Classification (GTDB taxonomy): domain Bacteria; phylum Pseudomonadota; class Gammaproteobacteria; order Burkholderiales; family Burkholderiaceae; genus Trinickia. The sequence goes on along the minus strand of CBJMQH010000068.1, from coordinate 10,795 downwards.
CTTCGGGCCGGCAAGACCGCGCTTGTCACTGCCGCCGCACAAGGCATCGGCCGCGCCTGTGCGCAGCGCTTCGCTCGCGAAGGCGCACGTGTCGTTGCCACCGATCTGAACGTGGACTTGCTCGCCGGCAGTCCGTTCGAAATCGCCCGGCTCGACGTGCGCGACGGCGCCGCGATCGCCGATCTGGCCGGCTCGCTCGGCACGGTGGACATCCTGCTGAACTGCGCAGGCTATGTGCACGCAGGCTCGATCCTCGAATGCGAAGAACGCGACTGGGACTTCGCATTCGACCTGAACGCGAAGTCGATGTACCGGACGATCCGCGCGTTTTTACCGGGCATGCTCGCACGCGGCAGCGGCTCGATTATCAACATGGCCTCGGCCGCATCGAGCGTCAAAGGCGTGCCGAACCGCTTCGCGTATGGCGCGTCGAAGGCGGCTGTCGTCGGCCTCACGAAGGCCGTGGCGGCCGATTTCGTAACGCGCGGCGTGCGGTGCAACGCGGTTTGCCCCGGGACCGTCGCCTCGCCGTCGCTGACCGAACGCATTGCAGCCCAGGCACAGGCGCAGGGCAAATCGGTCGATGAGGTTCACGCCGCGTTCGTCGCCCGCCAGCCGATGGGGCGCGTGGGCCGGCCCGAAGAGATCGCCGCGCTCGCGGCCTATCTCGCTTCGGACGAAGCCGCGTTCACGACGGGCCAGATCCACGTGATCGACGGAGGATGGTCTAATTGAGTCGATCCGAGTCGATCGACCATCCGGTTCGTTTGTTCTCTTGTTCGTTTGTTCTCTTGTTCGCTTGTTCGTCGCGTTCGTTCATTCCAACAGATCCACGCCCTTCATTGACCGACTTATGAAACTGCTCCGCTTTGGCCCCGAGGGCCGAGAAAAACCCGGCCTCCTTGATTCGAACGGGGTGCTGCGCGATCTCTCGGGTGTCGTCGACGATATTGCCGGCGACGCACTGGGCAAGGCCGGCCTCGACCGGCTGCGCGCACTCGATCCCGACACGCTGCCGCGCGTCGAGGGCTCGCCGCGCATCGGCGCGTGTGTCGCACGCGTCGGCAAGATGGTCTGCATCGGCCTCAACTATGCCGACCATGCCGCCGAATCGGGCATGGCGATTCCCGCCGAACCCGTCGTCTTCAACAAATGGACGAGCGCGATCGCGGGCCCCAACGACGACGTCGTCATTCCGCGCGATTCGACCAAGACCGATTGGGAAGTCGAACTCGGTGTCGTGATCGGTACGCGATGCAAGGATGTCGACGCGGCGCACGCACTCGACTACGTGGCCGGGTACTGTGTCGTGAACGACGTCTCCGAGCGCGAATGGCAGCTGGAGCGCGGCGGCCAGTGGGACAAGGGCAAGGGGTTCGATACGTTCGGGCCGATCGGCCCGTGGCTCGTCACGCGCGACGAAGTGCCCGATCCTCAGCAACTGGGGCTCTGGCTCGAAGTGGACGGGCACCGCTATCAAAACGGCAACACGCGTACGATGATTTTCACGGTGGCCGAACTCGTCGCCTACCTGTCGCGTTGCATGACGCTGCTGCCGGGCGACATCATCTCGACCGGCACGCCCCCCGGCGTCGGGCTCGGCATCAAGCCCGAGCCTGTCTATCTGAAAGCCGGGCAGACGATGCGGCTAGGGATCGATGGCCTCGGAGAACAGCGGCAACGCACCGTCGCTGCGAAATGAGGCGCGGCTAGCGCCACAATAGCGAGGCGAAGGGCAGTGCGCCGCCCCTACGCTTCGCTCTGCCGAAACTCGGGCAGACCCACGGGCAGTTCGCCCCAGCCGATGGGCGCGTAGACGCGCCCGCCGGCGAGTTCGACGGCTTCGACAAACGTTCCGAGCATCGTGCCGCCCATGATGTGAAGCGGCGGACCGCCTGCTGCGCTTTCAGTGCGCAACCAAGGGAAGGCGCCCTCGTTGAGCGCCTGCGCCGATACGGCAATGCCGTCGCGTCCGGCCTCGGGGGTGAACAGCGGGCCGTCGAACGCAACGCGCAGAATTTGGTCCGGACTGTCGTCGTAGGGCGGGCCGGCATGCGTTTGGTAAGGCGCCGTTTCCCAACCGTCGCCCCACTGGCCCCGCACCGGCATCCGCGTGAAATAAGCCCACGGTGCACGCACGAAACAGAGACGATAGGTCTGCCGCACACCGTCCAGATTGACCGCGAGCGCCATCGCCGCTGCTCCTGTCGCGCCGTCAGGCCGCGTCGTCGTCGGCGAACACGCTGTTCTCGGGCGCATTCGTTTCTTCGTCGACACATTGCACGTGCCAATGCCCGCGCGCTCCGGGCGCGCCGCCCTCGACGTTGCTTTCGGCGGGGGCACAGGTCCACCTTGCACTGCCGGTTTCGCCCTCGAACGGTCCGCCCGCGTCGTCGAACTCGAGGCCTTCAAGCACGAGGATCGGCGCCTCGCCCAGGTGAGCGCAAATTTCGGTGGCGTGGCCGTGCTCGTTCAGCGTGCCCCAGCGCGGCAAATCGATACCGAAATGACTTTCGCGCGACCAGCGGTGCTGTTCGCGGTCCAGCCAGAGGATCGCGTAGGCGCATGGGTTCACACGATTGAACGTGCTCAGATGGACGGTGAGGCGCATCGGCATTCTCCTGTGTCTATGCGGGTCGCCCGGCGCATACTGTTCGTTGCGTGCGGTCGACTGTCCTGCAACGGGCTTTACTGGCTCAGCACCCACTGCACGAGCGTATGGGCGTCTTCCGCTGAAATCGGTCCGGCACGTTCGGCCGGCGATGGCATCGCGATATCGCCCCAATGCGCCGGGCCGCCTTTACGCAGCTTGAATTCGAGCATCGCGCTCGCGTTCTGGTCGTCGCGGTACCGATGCGCGATCTGACGGAACGACGGCCCGAGAAACGGCTTGTCGATCGTGTGGCAGGCCATGCAATGCTGCTGATCGATGAGGGCGCTCGGCTCGGGTAGCTGCGCATAGGCGCCGGTACTCGCAGCAGCAAGTACGACGAAAATCGCGACGCTCGGCCAGCGGTAGTCCACGGTCGTCATGCTGATGCCTCGCTGCGGTATGTGCGGTAGTGCGATTTCAGTGTAAGGGGGTGCGGCTCCCCGCCCTTGACCCAGGTCAAGGGGTGCCGATCGCCGCCTCGGCTATGCTCGTCACAACGGTGACGCGCCAAGCGCGGCGCCGCTCCAACGATGGAGGTGAGTGTCATGCAGATCGATTTCCCGCCCACACAGCCCGACTACTGTGGCCGCGATCTCGTGCTTGCGTTTCCGGCACGCGTCGACGGCGACGAAGTGCAATGCACGATCACGGCCGAAGCGCTCGAAGACCACTTCGGTGCGCAGTCGTTGCGCGAAGACGATCTCGTCAGCGCGTTCGCCGCGCACAGGACCGAGATCGAGCACGCAGCACGCACGCTGCTCGCCGAGATCGGCAAGAAGCCCGTGCTGCTGCACAGCGGCTATTTCCGCTACTACGGCGCCTGAACCGGAACAGGGCGCCTCACGGCGAGACGACGGCGTCGATCGGCCGCCGCGGCGCGTGCGTTACCGCCGGCCCCCGTCCCATCCGCAACAGCAGTTGCGGCGTAGCGTCCAGCGACAGTGCATCGCGCAGCGTCGAGCGCAATGCGTCGATCTCGATGGGCTGGTTCAAATACGAGGCGGTCAGTCCCGCTTCGGCACCGACGAGCAGCAAGCGCTCGAGCGCCTGGCCTGCAGCCAGCCAGGACGGCGCGTCGTCGCCGCGCGTGCCGATCGCGACGATGAGCGGCGAACCGCCCGCCAATTGGGCATGGGCTGCAGCGACGCCGTGGCCCACGTCGAACGTGCGGATCGCGAGCGCAACGATCGGCGTCGCGAAGTCGAGCAGGGCGCTGACGCCTTGCGCATAAGCCGGCATTCCGTCGTCACGGCGGCGCGGGTGAATCCAGCCCGCGAGTTCGCGCCGAAAGCGCGGATCGGCGAACTGTGCGCGGTCGGCCTCGGCGACGAGCTCTGCCACGCGCGTACGCAGCGCGGGAGCGTCGATGCATGCGACGTCTGCCCCTTCGGCGGCGCCGGCCTCGGCCAAGCGCTGTTGCAGCGCGAGCGGCACGGGTTCGTCCATGAACGGCTCGCGCGTCGTCACGCGCTGTGTGATCGCGGGGAAGAGCGGAGGCAGGCTGCGATCGTGCCGGCCGCCTTGCACGACACGGACGTGGGCGAGCACGTCAGGATCGTCCGGCGAAGGGAACAGCGTAATCGCATAGGGCAGGCCGAAGCGCGCCAGCGCGATCCGCAGATTCATCAGGGCTGCGCCGCAGCTGATCACGAGTTCCCGATCGTAGGGGTCTGCCACGGGCAGCGCCCGCAGCCGATCCGCACAGAGCGCGACGGTGTCGCCGTCGACCAGAAAGCGCCACGGCTGCGTGTTGTGGCTAGACGGGGCGAGTACCGCATAACGCAGCGCGAAGCGCAGTTTTTCGCCAGGGCCTGCATCGGGTGGAAGTGTCCGTTCGTCGACCTGCCAGGCCCGACCGGGATCGTTCTCGTTCATGAGCGTGTTCCTCGAAGCGGCTTGATACCATCGATCGTTGCGCATGGGCGCCTCGCGCGCCTTGAGGTGAGTCAACACAACGCAGACGAAATGCGTTGAAATGCTGAACTGCAGTCGAACGATTCCTGGCGTGCCGCAATCCATCCCACGCCATGAGGAGGCCTCGCGATGCGGGCAATGGTATTTGAACCGGGTTCCCCGGTGCTGCACGAGCGCGCCTTACCGGACCCGGTTGCGGGCCCCGGCGAGCTGCTCATCGATGTACATGCCTGCGGCGTGTGCCGCACCGATCTGCATGTGGTGGACGGCGAGCTCGCACATCCGCGCGTGCCGCTCGTGCCCGGTCATGAAATCGTCGGCACGGTGGCGGCGCTCGGCGCCGGCGTAACCGATTTCACGCTGGGCGAGCGCGTTGGCGTGCCTTGGCTTGGACACACGTGCGGCGTCTGCCCATACTGCCTCGCCGCACGCGAAAACCTCTGCGATGCGCCGGGCTTCACGGGCTACACGATCAACGGCGGTTATGCGGAACAGACTGTCGCCGACAGCCGCTACTGCCTCAAACTGCCTGATCGATACGACGATATCCACGCGGCCCCGCTGCTGTGTGCCGGGCTGATCGGCTACCGCACGCTGGCCATGGCGGGCGACGCAAAACGCATCGGGATTTACGGGTTCGGTGCGGCTGCGCACATCGTCGCGCAGGTCGCGCGTCATCAAGGGCGTCTCGTCTATGCGTTCACACGCCCTGGCGACATCGCGGCTCGAGCGCTGGCGCGGCGGCTCGGCGCGCACTGGGCTGGCAGCAGCGATGAGCCGGCGCCCGACACCCTCGATGCCGCTTTGATCTTCGCGCCCGTGGGCGCGCTCGTGCCGCTCGCGTTGCGTGCCGTGGCAAAGGGCGGCACCGTTGTCTGCGGCGGGATACACATGAGCGATATCCCGTCGTTTCCGTACGATTTTTTGTGGGGGGAGCGGCGTCTCGTGTCGGTGGCGAATCTGACGCGCGAGGACGGCCGCGCGTTCATGGCGATCGCTGCGCAGACGCCGATCGAGATCGAAGCGACGCCCTACCCGTGGCGCGAGGCGAACCGCGCGCTCGCGGACCTGCGCGAAGGCAGGCTCAGCGGGGCGGCCGTGTTGACGATGCGGTAACGCGCGAAGCGGCGCGTCAAACGCGCGCCAGTCTGTCGAAGTCGACGATGCGGATTTGCTTGCCGCGCGTCTCGACGAGCCCGTCGCGCTGGAACTTGGAGAACATGCGGCTGACCGTCTCGAGTTTCATCCCGAGGTAGTTGCCCATCTCTTCGCGTGTCATGCGCAGATGAAACTCGCTCGGCGAGTAGCCGCGTGCCTGCATCCGGGTGGACAGATTGAGCAGGAACGTCGCCACGCGCTGCTCAGCACTCATCGTGCCGAGCAACATCATCAGCGAGGATTCGCGCACGATTTCGCCGCTCATCATCCGCAGCACCTGGTGCTGGAGCCCCTTCGACTCGCCGCAGAGCTTTTCAAGCAGTGCGTAAGGGATGATGCAAACGCTGCTGTCTTCGATGGCGATCGCATCGCCGCAATGCCGATCGGTGCAGACGCCGTCGAGGCCGAGCACTTCGCCGGCCAGGTGAAAGCCCGTGACTTGCTCGCGGCCGTCGCGGTGCATGATCACGGTCTTGAACGACCCCGAGCGCACGGCGTAGATGCTTTGAAACGCATCATTCGCGCGATAGAGCGCGTCGCCGCGCTTGACCACGCGCGTGGCGCTCACGATTGCGTCGAAGCGCTCGAGCTCTTGCGTCGTCAGGCACTGCGGCATACATGCGCTTCGCATTGAACACGTGCCGCAGCGTGCTGACGCACGCGGCAGCGCCCGGCTCGAGCAATGCGCGCCAGCCGGTGCCGTAGTCGTACAGACAACTTCCATTTGTTGCGTTTCGGACAACATGTGGACCTCCGCGATGGTGCGCGCGTCGAGCGCGTCGATCAGTCGATTCCCTGGATACCAGTATCGGTGGCCATCGCGCGGTTGGAAATCGGCGTCGTACGAGATTGAGGTAATCCTGCCGGAAGTCTTGTAGGCAATTTCCTACACTGGTGTGAGCAGACGCCTCGATCGGGCGACCGCATCGCGTCGCACGGCGGCCGATCGGGGGCTTGATCCCCGTCAACACGATTGGCGCGCCCACGGCGCACACTTTGTGCTGACAACAGCAACGGGCAATCGATCCGGGAGGACTCTCATGTACACACGAATTCTGGCGGCACTCGACGGCAGCCGTGCAGCACGCCTTGCACTCGATGAAGCCGTGAAGCTCGCGAAAGCATCCGGGGCGGAAGTCGTCGCGGTATCGGTCGTCGAACACCCTGCGCGCCTCGTAGACGTGGGGGCGGTTTACATGGCCGAGGAAGCGCCGAGTCCGGCTGCGACAGAAGCCGCCACGGCTGCATTGAACGAAGCAGACGAGGTCTGCAAGGCGGCCGGCGTCAGTGCCTCGACACGCGCCGTCGACGCATACGGCGACGACATCGCAACCGTCATCGCGCGCGCAGCCGACGAGTGCGAAGCCGATGTCATCGTCATGGGCACGCAGGGCCGGCGCGGCGTGCGGCGTATGCTGATGGGCAGTGTCGCCGAGTCGGTATTGCGCGCCGCCTCGGTGCCCGTCCTGATGGTACGCCACGACGAGGCCGTGCAACCCGACCTGGGGCCATCGGTCGCGCTCTGAGCGCTTAAGGCTCAAGCCTCAAGCCTCAAGCCGTTTGCGCCGCGCCGCCTTCGCGCGGCGCGCCTACCGGCTACGAACGCTGAGCATCGGCCGCCGGAATCAGCAGGACGGGCATATCCGCTATGCGGACGAACCGCTCGGCCACGCTGCCGAGCATGAGGCGACGGAAGCCGCGGCGACCGTGCGTGCCCATGACCACGAGATCCGCGCCGCTTTCGTGTGCAACCCGCGCGATGCAATGCGGAATGTCATCGCTGAATGGGTTCGTCTCGACGACGCGCGGTGCGCCTGTGACCTCTGCGCGCGTCATCTTGGCGAGCGCATCGGCGTTCAGATGCGCGCCTTCCTCGAGCAACGCGTCACGAACGATCGACGGATCGTAGCCGGGTGCCTCGGCGCCGATGACGGGGACGTCCACGACATAAAGCGGCAGCAGTTCCGCGCCATGTTCGCGCGCGAGCGCGACTGCGGTGTCGAAGGCGTGCGAGGACGTCTCGCTACCGTCGATGGGTGCCAGGATGCGGGTGTACATGGGGACCTCGTGTTCGGACGAAGGGGATGGTTGCATGATCGCGCAGTGCGGCACGCGCGCCGTGATCCAGATCAAGCGGTGCCGGCTGCCGCCCCGAGCAGCCGCCAGGCGGCTCGGGCAGCCACCCAGGCCTCGTTGGTCGGTTCGACGACGACCTTGACGCGGCTTTGCGCGTGAGAGATCACATGCGCGTTGGCTGCATTGGCCGCTTCGTCGAGCACGACGCCGAACAGGCGAAGCGCCGCACAGACGCGTGAACGGATCGGCGCACTGTGCTCGCCGATGCCCGCGGTGAACACGAGCATGTCGAGACCGCCGAGCAACGCCGTGAGCGCGCCCGTCTCGCGCACGATCCGGTGAACGAATAGGGCGAGGGCATCGCGCGCACGTTCGTCGGTTTCCTCGAGCGCCAGCAACACACGGGGGTCGCCCGAGCGGCCCGACACGCCCAAGAGGCCGGACTCGTGATACAGCAGGGCGCCGAGCGCATCGTGCGTGAGTCCACGCACTTCGATCAAGTGCAGCACGACACCGGGATCGATCGCTCCGCACCGGGTGCTCATCATCAAGCCGTCGAGCGCCGAAAACCCCATTGTCGTGGCGATGCTGCGCAGCCCGGACATCGCGCACAGGCTTGCGCCGCTGCCCAGATGGGCCGCAATGACGCGTCCGCGCGCGGCGTCTCCGAACGCTTCGACGAGTGCGGTGCTCAGGTATTCGTAGGACAAGCCGTGAAAGCCGTAGCGCCGCACGCCTTCGTCGAACCATGCGTGAGGCAGCGGCAACAGCTTCTCTTGCCGCGGCAGCGTCCGATGAAATGCCGTATCGAACACGGCGATCTGCGGCACGTCGGGCAGCGCACAGCGCACGGCATCGATGGCGTCGAGGTTGTGCGGTTGATGCAGCGGCGCGAGCGGAATCAATGTGCGCAGGTCTTCGAGTACGCCGGCATCCACGACAACGGGCGCCGCATAACGCGCTGCGCCGTGAACGACGCGGTGCGCGACCGCGAGCAGCCGCACCTCGGGCAACCGGGTCCGCAGCCATGCGACGATCGGCGCGAGCGCCGCACGATAGGGATCGGCTTCGCGCGAGGCAGGCAGGGACCGTGCCACCGCGCCGTCGAGCGAGATCGTGGCTGCGCCGCCAATGCCCGAGATCTCTCCGCCGCTCATGGCTTGCCGAGCCGGCTCATTGCCCTCGCATCGGAACAGGCCGAATTTGATGCTCGACGAACCGGCATTCAAAACGAGGACGGCGGGAGGGCGTTGCATCGTGGGGCTCCTTGATTGAGTCATCGCTCGTGTCGCGCTCGAAAATGTAGACGGTTGGCGGGCGGGACGGTTGACCCTGATCAAGTCTGCGTGCCGGGGGGGCGCCTAGAGTGAAGCGCAGGTCGGCGGCTTTCGTGCGCGCTTCGTCGATTCCCTGACGTATGACTCTTCGCGGGGCGCGCCCTTTTTTTCAAGGAGCGGGGCATGACGGGTTCGACACAAACGCAGCGTGTGGCTTTCGTGACGGGCGGTATGGGCGGCCTTGGCGAGGCGATCAGCCGCACGCTCGCCGATCAAGGGATGATCGTCGCCATGTCGCACTCGCCGGGCAACGACCATGTGTCGACCTGGCTCATGCACGAACGCGACGCGGGACGTGCGTTCCACGCGTACGAGTGCGATGTGGCCGACTTCGATTCATGCACACGCTGTGCCGCGCGTGTGCTTGCCGATTTCGGGCACGTCGACGTGCTCGTCAACAACGCCGGCATCGTGCACGATGCGACGTTCGCGAAGATGACCAAGGCCGAGTGGGATGCCGTCCTGCGCACCGACCTCGACGCGCTGTTCAACGTGACCAAGCAGTTCTACGCGGGTATGCTCGCGCGCAACTTCGGCCGCATCGTCAACATCAGCTCGGTCAACGGATCGCGCGGGGCGTTCGGTCAGGCCAACTACGCCACGGCGAAGTCGGGCATGCACGGTTTCACCAAAACGCTCGCGCTCGAAGGGGCGCGCCACGGCATTACGGCGAACACCGTGTCGCCGGGCTACCTCGATACGGCAATGCTCGCGTCGGTCCCGGCCGAGGTACTGGAAACGAAGGTGCTGCCGCAAATTCCGGTGGGGCGGCTGGGCCGCCCGGAGGAGGTTGCCGCGCTCGTCGCGTTCCTCGCATCCGAGCATGCCGGCTTCATTACGGGCGCCGATTTCCCGATCAACGGCGGGATGTACATGTACTGACACGACACGCGCGCGAGAGCCACGACGATGAAGCGAGATCCCGACGCGCAGGTGCAAGGCACGAGCGCACCGAGCGCTGTCCCGACAGCTCCTGTCGATGCGGCGCCATGTGCCGACGCGTCCGCGCAGGCACTCGATCGGGCCGCCCATGCGGTCGTTGCGGCCGCAACAGGCGGCTTGTCACCGGCCTCGGCCCTGCTCGCGTGGAGCGATTGGTACCTGCACATGGCGTTCTCGCCCGGCAAGTGGATGACGCTCGCGGGTCAGGCGTGGCGCGACGCGCTCGCTACCGCCGGCAGTTGCGCGCCGGCGGCGCGCGGGGACAAGGTGGACGATCTGGACGACGCGGACAGTCACGCCTCGTCGAACGAACCGGTTATCGCGCGCTGCGCGCAACGACTCGCGCCCGATCCACGCTTCATCGATCCGGCATGGGATCAATGGCCGTTCTGCGCCTACCGTGCAGCGTTCGAACGTGTCGAGGCGTGGTGGCGCGAGGCCACGACCGACGTACGCGGCGTGGAACGCCATCATGCAGCGCTCGTCGCTTTTTTCGCGCGCCAATGGGTCGATGCACTTGCGCCGAGCAACTTCGTGGCAACGAATCCACTCGTGATCGAGGCCGCCTGCCGCACAGGCGGGATGAACTTCGTATACGGCGCGAAGCACTGGCTCGAAGACGCCACGGCGCCACGCCAACGCACGCGTGCCCGCCAGTCGTCGGCGCCCGCCGCACGGCCGTCTACGAGTTCGCCTTGCCGCTGTCCCACCGCAA
>CBJMQH010000067.1:0-14706 GCA_966431825.1 uncultured Trinickia sp. | reverse complement strand
GCACGCTGGGCAGATCGCGCTGCCAACCGATGGCCCGGGGGCTCGGTGCGCGTGAGGTGTTCACGTCTCGCCTCACAGCATCGCCGCCAGCGGCTTCGTCATTCGTTGAACTGCACCGAGCGGCAATGCGCGCCATATCGGCGCGAGCAAGGAGAGCGGCACTGTGCCGCGCAACAACACGCCATAATCGAGCGAGCGCTCATGTGGGAAGTAGCCTGGCTTCACGGCGACGATCCGGTCGAAGCCACGGCCGTGGTAATAGCGCAGTTGCGGATCGAGCGGCAGACCGCTGCGCTGCGCGCTTACGTAATCTTCTGCGCGCCCGTGCGGATTGGCACGCAGCCAGTCCGCGAAGCCGGGGATAGGCGAGCCCAGATAAATGTGGCGGTAGCCGCGATTCAATGCGTAAGGCCAAAACAAACGCAGCAGCGCGTCTACACCGGCCTGATTGCGGCTGCTCAGGCTGATGCCGAACAAGGCGGGACTGCTGCCCGGCGCGGGGGCCGACGCGCAGTCCTCCCAAGTCTTCGCATGTTGATGAAAATCAGGCTGCGCCGGCTTCATGAACAACGACGCCTGAATTCGACCCGTGCGCGCACAGAATGCACCCAGCGACAAATCCGGATGCGCGTTGATTCGAGTACGTAAGGCGGATTCGGATGCCGCTTGATCATCGTTCCATTTCTCGTGTTCGAGCTCGAGTAGGGCGGGAATGTCGCGATGAGTGAGAAACCGTGCGCGAGTGGGCGCCTCGACGTCGTCGAGCGGGCGCGCCACGAACGGCGTCAGGAAGTGCAGGGTGTGATCCATGACGAGCGTCTGCATTCGGTGCCCCGGTTGCGGCGGCAAATGCAGGCAAATAGCTTTTAAAGCGCGCTATTGGATCAGCGTTTTATGTCAGTGATATGGCAGGAAATGGAGCTGGAGGAAAGTGTAAGTGTTTTGTTTGCAGATCATATTTTTAGAATCGATTCCATTGTCGTTTGGAATCGATTCCTTATTGGGTAGATGGAATGCGTGTTTTTCATCGGTGTGCGTCTGGCTTGCCGTGATTCATGCCGGTTTTTGCTGGACGTCGCCCCGCGAAAAGTATTTGGCGCCGGCGACGCAACCGACGATGACCACGGTGACGGCGACCATCGACGCGGGCACGCTTTCGTGCAGCAGTGCGGCGGCGAGCAGGAGTCCGAAGAACGGTTGCAGCAGCTGCAGCTGACCCACGCCGGCGATCCCGCCAAGTGCGAGGCCGCGGTACCAGAATACAAAGCCGATCAACATGCTGAACAGCGAGACGTAGGCGAGCCCCCACAGCGCGCTGTCGGGTATGGCGTCGAATGACACGGGGCGTGTGACCCAGGCGAGGGGCGCCATCAACGGCAGAGAGAGTACGAGGGCCCACGAGATGACCTGCCAGCCGCCGAGGTGCCGCGACAGTTTTGCGCCTTCGGCGTAGCCGAGTCCGCAGACGATGACTGCGGCGATCATGAGCGCATCCCCGAGTGCCGATGTACTTCCGCCTTGACGCAACGAAAACCCGGCGACGGCGCTGCTGCCGGCCACCGAAAAGACCCAGAACGGGGTTCGCGGTTTTTCGCCGCCGCGCCAGACGCCGAAGAGGGCGGTGGCGAGCGGCAGCAGCCCGATGAAGACGATCGCATGGGCGGACGTGATGTGACGCAGGGCCAGCCCCGTGAGCAGAGGAAAGCCGAGTACCACGCCGAACGATACGATCAGTAGCGACACTGCCTCGCTGCGTGTCGGGCGCGATTGCCGGAGCGTCAAGAGCAGCGCGAGCGCGAGGACGCCGGCGATCGTGGCACGCGCGAAGGTCAGAAACATCGGATCGAGCGCCTGCACGGCAACGCGTGTGGCGGGAAGCGAGCCGCTGAAAATAAGCATGCCCAGCATACCGCTGAGCCATCCGTTGGTCGTCTTTTGCACGGCAATCCTGATCGAAGAGATTCCAGTACGTCGATGTTCAACGGATTCCGGAAACAGCGTAAGCTACGGAGCAATACAATTTCGCAGAACTGTACTCATCCGATGGGCGGTACAGTTCGAGCCTGCTGCCATGTTCCCTTCTGCCGAAGCGTCTTCCGATGGGCGCGCCGCGCCGTTGACCCGTGTCGAATCCGTCATGCAAACGCTGCGTGGCAGGATTGCGACGCGTGCGCTGGTGCCGGGCGCGCGCGTGCCGTCGATCCGGATGATGGCGGACAGCCTGGGCGTATCGAAGTCGACCGTCGTTGAGGCCTACGAGCGTTTGGTCAGCGAGGGCACACTCGTTGCACGGCGCGGCTCGGGCTTTTATGTGGCGGGGCATGCGCCGCCGCTTGCGCTTGCGGACTTGGGGCCGCAGCTCGACCGCGAGGTGGATCCGCTCTGGCTGACGCGGCAATCGCTCGAGATGGATGTCGCGACGGCCAAACCCGGTTGTGGTTGGCTGCCGCCCTCCTGGATGCCCGACGAAAGCATTCGGCGTGCACTGCGCGCCGTGTCGCGCGATGCCCCGGAGGCATTGACGGACTACGCGACGCCGCTGGGGTTGCCGGCGCTGCGCCAGCAGCTTTCATGGCGTCTTGCGCAACACGATATCGATGCGGCGCCCTCGCAGATCATCCTGACGGACGGGGGCACACATGCCCTTGATCTGGTCTGTCGATTGTTGCTTGAAGCAGGCGACACGGTGGTGCTCGACGATCCTTGCTACTTCAATTTCCAGGCGCTGCTGCGCGCGCATCGAGTGAAGACCGTGGGTGTGCCGTACACGCCTGCGGGGCCGGACCTTGCTCGGTTCGAGCAGGTGCTGGCGGAGCACCGGCCGCGGTTGTACATCACGAATTCTGCCTTGCACAATCCGACCGGGGCGACGCTGGCGCCCGCCGTTGCGCATCGTTTGCTGACGCTTGCGGCCGCACATGATCTGTTGATCGTGGAAGACGACATCTTCGCGGACTTCGAGGGCACGCCTGCGCCGAGGCTGGCGGCGTTCGACGGGCTCGATCGTGTCGTATCGATCGGCAGTTTCTCGAAGACTCTCTCTGCCGCGTTGCGTTGCGGCTATATCGCGGCGAAGCCGACGTGGATCGAGCCGCTTGTCGACCTGAAACTTGCGACTTCGTTCGGCAATGCACAGCTTGCCGCCAATGTCGTGCATCGCTTGTTGGTGGACGGCACGTATCGACGGCATGTGGAGGGCTTGCGCGCGCGGCTGGCCGACGCGATGGGCGAGACGATCGGGCGCCTCGTGCGCGCCGGTTTGTCGGTTTGGACGGAGCCGCGCGGCGGGATGTTCGTCTGGGCGCAGCTGCCCGACGGCCTTGACGCTTCATCCGTCGCCCGGCATGCATTGGAGGCCGGTGTCGTGCTTGCACCCGGCAACGTGTTCAGTACGTCGGGCAGTGCCGGCGCCTACCTGCGGTTCAATGTGTCGCGATGCAAAGGGCCGGCTGTGTTCGGCGCGCTTGCTCGCGCGATGGACGCGGCGCGCAGCGCCACGCCTGCAGACCCGGTGCTTGCTCAGGAGCACTAGATTCTTACAATTTGGCTTCAGTGGAAAGGGCTGTTGAAATATTCTTGGCACGTTGTCGATTCTTGCCCCGTCGTTCGTCGATATGAAGACCGCAGCAATCGGGCCGCGGCTACAACGAAAGGACTCAACAATGAGCAAGCTGATCTTCGTCAATCTGCCGGTGACGGACCTGAAGCGGTCGATGGCCTTCTACGAAGCCGTTGGCGCGGTCAATAATCCCGCATTCACCGGCGACACGGCGGCGTGTATGGTGTTGTCCGATACGATCCATGTGATGCTGCTTGCGCACGAGAAGTGGCGTGAGTTCACGAGCAAGCGGATCGTTGACGCGCATACGGATGCGCAGGTCCTGCTGTGCGTATCGGCGGATAACCGCGACGAGGTTTCGGGTTTGGTGGATAAAGCGATTCGTGCCGGCGGCAAGGCGGACCCGACGCCCGAACAGGACTACGGTTTCATGTATGGCCGCAGCTTCGAGGATCCGGACGGTCATATTTGGGAAGTGATGTGGATGGATCCGAACGCCGCTCCGCCGCACGGTTGAGCATTCGTCGCGCGAGTGGGGGGCTGGCGCTCGGGCGTGCTGCGCTACGGCATACGGCATCAGCTCGGCGGACGGGAGGCGGACATGTGCTACTCGGCTCAGATCAAGGCGGACTACGCGCGGTTTGTGAGGACCTACGGCGCGCGGATGGACCTGGACGAGTTCATCCGGTTGTATTGGGAGCGGGAGCAGGGTGCGGCCATGCTGATTCCGAAGGCCGTCGATGCGATGTTTCTGGCGCCGCGTACGCCGCAGGAGCAGCGCATCAAAGAGATGATCGAACGTTTCAATCGTTCGCAGGCCGCCAAGCTCGAAGAGGAGCTCTTTGCGCAACGCACCCGTTTGACAGACGCGGAGCGGGCGCTGCAGACCAAGGCGACCAAAGCCGCGGCTGAAAGTAAGCGCATCGCGGGCAACAAGATCGAGGCCCTGCGGCGCAGGTTGGACGATCTGCGGCGAACGGAACCGCTTGAGCGCGACGCTCGGATTTTCCCCGGGCACTACGCGCCGGTCATGGTGATGGAGAACGGCGAGCGCGTTGTCAAACCGATGCGCTATCAGTGCCGGCCGGCCGGCAAGCCGGCTTTTTTCGACAAGAAGTTTCCCGGTACTTACAACGCGCGCAAGGACAGCCTCGAGGGCTTCTGGCGATCATTGTTCGGATATTCGCATGGGTTGCTGATCGCTACGGCGTTCTTCGAGAATGTCAGTAGAGCGAAGCTCGAGGGGCGTGAAATCACGGCCGGCGAAAAGGATGAGAGCGTGGTTTTGCGGTTTGAGCCACGACCCGCGGGCGAAATGCTGGTCGCTTGCTTGTGGTCGCGTTGGACGGGGGAGCAGGAATCCGACTTGCTTTCATTCGCAGCCCTTACCGACACGCCCCCACCGGAAATCGCCGCTGCGGGTCACGATCGATGCATCATTCCGATCAAGGCCGAGAACGCCGATGATTGGCTTTCGCCGCAAGCCGGCGATCTCGCAGCGCAATATGCGATCCTTGATGACCGGGAGCGGCCGTACTATGAGCATCGGCTGGCTGCTTAGGAAGGGCGCTTGCCATCGACGCCGGATTTGCAATGGTGGCTCCCCGCCACGATGAAAGTCGCAGAGATCGGGTCTTCCCACGCTCCGGTGCGTGACCTCTAGTCTGTTCTCCTAATGGCGCTTCGGTGGAGTAGGATTGCGAGGAAGCGCTCAACCATCGGGGGACGCAATGGGCTCGACTTCAGGACACCATGTCGCATCAAGCGTGGAAGCGATGGCAACACTGTCCGAGTATATGGAGCTTGCTCTGGACAAAGGCGGCCACTTGGTCATGGTGAAGAGCGGAGGCAGCGGCTCGTGCACGCTATATGTCGGCGACGAGACGATACCGGATGAGAGCCTGCCCAAGTGCGGCGTGATTCAGAACGACCTCGCCAACGCCATTCTCGAATCGACAACCTCCGGTCTCAACGAGCTCAGTATCAATGGAGAAACGTATCGATTCATGCGGTTCTTCACCGAGGTAGGCCGGCAAGGGGCCGTCGTGTTTGCGGCCGTATAGCTGGCGGCGCACTGACGATTTGCGGTTTGCCGGTACGGTTCGTCAAACGCCCGATTGAGGCGAAGATTGTTTTGCGCGCCGGATCTTGCGCAGTCAGCCGTGACTGTCCACCCAGGCACGACACCAGTCGAGGCCGACAAGCTGCGCTTCGTCCTCGCTCTCGAAGTTGCCCAGCACGCCGGATGTTTCAACAAGCTTGCTGTCGCGGGTAACGGTGCCGCTCGCCGCGAATACGTGGCCTTGCCGGATGGCATGTCCCCAAATCGCATAGCCGTTGTAGACCTCCGAGTCCATCAGTGAACGACCTCCGGGTGGGCACCGTTTGAGTTGACGCGAAGTACATTGCCCTTGTGAGGCACGACAGGCGGGAGGCGATGCACGCCCGGTCCGGCGTTGATGTGGACGGCGCGGCCGGCATGATCTCGTTTGGACGGTGCAGGGGCGCTCGCAACCATGCGGGACGGCTTCATTTTTGCGGATCGCTTGGCCGATAGGCGGTGTGGCGCGGGTTTATGACGAGCCATGTGTGATGCATGCACCGTGTGCCGTGCCTCCGGTGGATTCCATACCTCATGATAGCGCTCACTCGCGTTGGCGACGGTGGCGCCTGCCAGCAGAATCAAACACAGAACACGAAACATCTCTTCTCCTATCGCCGAGGCGAGCCGGTTTTTCTATGCGGCGGCCGGTGGGGCATCGCAGACCGCGCACGGGTGCCGAAGACGCCCGCGGCAGCGCGTAGAGCGAAATGATACTGTATATACATACAGTTTTCCACGCGTTTATGCGGCTGGATGCCGTGGGAGCATTCACCCATTCCCCGGCCGCACTCACTCCGCCGCGGCTGTCACTTCCTCTTCGAGCACATCGAGCAGATCGTAGATTTCGGAGAGTGTCTTTTTCAGCGCTTTCAGCGCCGCAGGCGAAAGCTTGCGCACCGCCACTTCCTCGAAATGCCGGGCGATCGGCATCAATTCTTTCAGTGTCCTATCGCCGGCTTCCGTCAGGTTGATCGCGACCGTCCGCGCATTGTTCTCGAGCCTGCTGCGTGAGACGAGCTTCATCTTCTCCATCGTGCCGATGAGCCGCGACAGCGTGGACAGCTCGACGGTCGTCATGGCCGCCAAGTCGTTGAGCCGCTGATCGGGCACCTCTCCCAGCGCCGCCATTACCCGGTACATCGGCAACGTGATGCCGTATGCCGCGATCCGGCGCGAGAACAATTCCCCCATCCGCACGCCGACGCGGTTGAGCAGGTAAGGGAAGGAATCGGTGAACGTGTACATGGGCCAGACCTCTTGCAGAACGATTCATTCTATCAAAGCAAGAGTTTCGACTGCATCATTTGCATTGCAAACATTTGCAAATGAAACTATAGTAAGTGCAACAGGGTGCTGCCAGGCCCTGATATCAAGGAGACGATATGGACACCCTCGCCGTGGCTCATCCGCCTGTCGGCACGTCGTTCCGCGCGGCGATGCGGCGCATCGCATCGACGGTCACGATCATCACTGCCAGTGATGGCGATCGCCGTCACGGCATGACGATGACTGCGGTCAGCTCCCTTTCGATGGATCCGCCATCGATGCTCATCTGCGTCAACCAATCCACGTTATTGCACGACATCCTCGTCTCCGCGCGGCATTTCTGCGTGAACGTGTTGACGCACGATCAGGCGGAAGTATCGAAGGCATTCAGCGGCGCCTCGTCGCCCGAAGAGCGCTTCTGCGTAGGGCAGTGGCTGACGCATGCTTGCGGCACGCACTACCTCGCGAGTGCCCAGGCCAATATCGTTTGCCGAAAGAACGCGGCCATCCCGTTCGGCACACACACGATCTTCATCGGCAGCGCCGACGACGTCATGCTCGGTGACGACGCGCGGCCGCTCCTTTACCGCAACGCCGCTTACTGCTAATGCGCTAACGCGCGCGCGGCGACCGTATCCGGCGATTCGTGGGGTCTCGATGGGGCCGCTTGGCCAACCCACGCCGGCAAAACCGATAATTGGAGGTGACTCATGATTGTTCTGGAACGAGAAGCGGAAGCGGTCACGCAACATGGCGCCGACGGCCGCTCAGTTGAACAACTGCGAGCGCGCATCGCGTCGCTTGCGCCATCGATCAAGGCCCGCGCCGCGCAGGTCGAAGCCGACCGCCGCGTTCCCATGGACCTCATCGAAGCGCTGCGCGAAGCGGGCTACTTCGATGTCGTGAAGCCGAAGGCCTTCGGGGGTTGGGAGAGCGATTTCTCCGCGCTCGTCGATCTGAATATCGACTTGGCGAAGTCCTGTGCATCGACAGCATGGGTGGCCGGGCTTCTCGCCGCACACCAATGGCTCGTGGGTTCGTTTCCGGCCGAGGCTCAACGTGACGTCTGGGGCGCCAACCCCGAGGCGCTCGTTTGCGGCTCCTATGCACCCGTGTGCCAAGCCGAGGCAACGGACGGCGGCTATCTGATCAGCGGCCGCTGGAGCTTCGCGAGCGGATGCGAATGCGCTCAGTGGTCGCTGTGCGCCGCCGTGCTGCCGCCGGAAGGCGGCCGCGAGAAGCCGGCACCGGCCTTTCTGCTCGTGCCGGAGACGGACTATACGATCGAAGATACCTGGCACGTCATCGGCCTCGCGGGAACGGGCAGCAAAACGCTCGTCCTCGACAAGGTGTTCGTCCCGGCGCATCGCGCCCTCCTCTTTTCGGAAACGACGAGCGGCGAGACGCCTGGTGCGAGGCTCTATTCACACCATCCCGGATTTTCCATTCCGATGCTGAGCGCGATCCCGTCGTGCCTGGCATCGGTGGCCGTCGGCGCGGCGCAAGGCGCCCTGGAGGACTATCTGGAGCGGACCGCTCGGCGTGTCACGCGAGGTGCGGTCGCCGGCGGGCAAAACCGTATGGCCGAGTTCGCCACGATCCAATTGCGTGTGGCGGAAGCGACCGCCAGTGCGGAAGCGGCGCGCCGGGCGCTCATTGCCGACCTGCGCGATCGCGAGGCAACAGTCAATGCAGGTGACTCGGTGTCCGTCGAAGAGCGGATCAAGAGCCGGCTGGGTCAGGCGTTCGCTGTCTCCCTCGCCATTCGCGCGACGGAGGCACTGAACGCCTCGACGGGCGGGCAGGGGCTCGACCTCGCCAATCCGATCCAGCGCGCATGGCGAGATGCCAATGCGGTGGGCCGTCACATCAGCATGAACTGGGACACGGTGGGCACGATGTACGGGCAGATGGCGCTCGGCCTCGAGCCTAAAGGCCAATATTGAAGCGAATGGAGCATCGATGATGTTTAAAGCAACACGCAAGATTGCGCTTGAAGAGCACTTTGCCATCGAGGAGACGGTCCAGGATTCGGCTGGTTTCGTGCCGCCTGCATATTGGGTCGAATTGAAGAGCCGCCTTCTCGACATACAAGAGCGCCGCATAGCGGAGATGGATCGAAACGGCATCGAGCTCATGATCCTTTCTCTGAATGCACCGACCGTGCAGGCGATTCCCGAAACGAAGGCCGCATACGATCTCTCCCGGCGCGCGAACGACTTCCTCGCCGAGCAAATCGCGAAGCGTCCCGACCGCTTCAAAGGGTTTGCCGCACTGCCGATGCAATCGCCGGAGCTCGCGGCGCGCGAGCTGGAGCGCTGCGTCAAGGAGCTCGGCTTCGTCGGGGCACTGGTCAACGGATTCTCGCAAACGGAAGGCAGCGATGACGTGCTCTACTATGATCTGCCGCAGTTTCGTCCATTCTGGGCGGTGGTCGAAGCACTCGACGTGCCGTTTTACCTGCATCCGCGCAATCCGCTTCCCGCGCATGCTCCGATCTACGAGGGCCACCGATGGTTGCTCGGCCCGACTTGGGCCTTTGGTCAGGAGACGGCGGTTCACGCGCTACGCATGATGGGCTCGGGACTCTTCGACGCGCATCCGCGATTGAAGATCATTTTGGGCCACATGGGCGAAGGGTTGCCGTACAGCATGTGGCGGGTCGACAACCGCAATGCCTGGGTCAAGACCAAGCCGAGTTACCCGGCCGAGAAGCCGATCGCGGAGTACTTCCGCGCGAATTTCTGGCTGACGACCTCGGGCAACTTCCGCACGCAAACGCTGATCGATGCGATGCTCGAGATCGGCTCCGACCGGATCCTCTTTTCGGCGGATTGGCCCTTTGAAAACGTGGACCACGCGGCGCAATGGTTCGACGACGCGTCGATCAGCGAGAACGACCGGATCAAGATCGGCCGGACCAACGCTGCACAGCTTTTCAAGCTAGCCGACAGCTGAGCGCAACCGATGCCGCTCGTGCATCGGAACTATAAATGGAGTGAGACACCATGTATGACGAATTCATCGACGTGCATGAAGAACTATCGGATGCACCAGTCGGCCCGATGCACGTGAAGCTCGGCATCCTGTTGGCGTTGCTGACGCTGTTCGACGGCTATGACACGTTCAATCCGGCCTACGTCATTCACTACGTGCGCGGGCCGTGGGGCCTGTCGTTGCAGCAGGCGGGAATGCTCGTGTCGAGCGGCTTGATCGGCTTTCTGCTCGGCGCGGCGGTGCACGGCGCGATTGCGGACCGATGCGGCCGGCGCATTACGCTTCTCGCCGGCTTGTGGATCACGACGGTCTTCTCCGTCTTGACTGCCGTGGCAGGTCATTCATTTGGCGGCTTTTGCACGCTGCGCGTGCTGACGGGCCTCGGCCTCGGGGTGCTTTTGCCGCTTTCGACCACCTACATCAATGAACTCGCGCCGCGGCGAATCGCCAATACGTTTGCGCTCTGGGGCGTGGCGCTGGGCTGGGCGGCGGGCGGCGCGGCCGCCGGCATCGTGGGCGTCTTCGTGACCCCGCGCACGGGGTGGCAAGGACTCTACTGGGTCGGTTCGCTATCGCTGCTGCTGATCCCTTTCGTCCATCGCTATTTGCCCGAATCGCCGAAGTTTCTGCTGCTCGGCGGGCGCGACGACGAACTGAAAGCGATTCTGAGCAAGCTTCGACCCGATCGCGCAGCGGCGTATCGTGACCGCGGCGTGGCGCGGCATTGCGCCGTCGCACGCACCCCTGTGCTCGCGTTGCTGGCGCCGCCTTACCGCAGGCAGTCGATCGCGATCTGTGCGACGAGCTTCCTGAGCCTCTTTTGCATCTTCGGGCTCTCTGGATGGATACCGACGCTGATGCAAGCGCGTGGCGAAACGTTCGCCGCGAGCTTCGCGTTCGGCGCGCTGATGCAGATCATGTCGTTCGTCGGCGGCCTTGTCTGTGGGCACCTCGTCGATCGATCGGACCGTCCGCGCCAGTGGCTCTGCACGTGGTGGGTGGCGGGTGCGTTTTCCGTGCTTGCGTTAGTCTTCTTTCGGACGCACTGGACCAATTTCGCGTTCAGCGCGGCGGCCGGCTTTTGCATCATCGGTGCGCAGTTCGTGCTCAACAACTTCACGGCGGCCTCGTATGAAACGCAGATGAGGGCGACGGCGGTGGGAATGGAGCTTGCCGTCGGGCGGCTCGGCGCCATTCTAGGCCCCTTCATCGGGGGCGCGCTCCAGCAGATGTTCGGTGGCTCAGGCGCGATGCTGGCCGCCATTGCAGTGGCGGCAGCGGGCGCGGCCGCATGTGTGATGTTTGCGACGAAAAGCGAAACCGAAGCCGGGCGGCGACAGCGCGTGGCCGACGAGCCCGTTGCCGGCACTGCGCGAGGATGACCGCTATGACACGGGAAGCGATGATTTCCAACTTGCCATTTGTATACGAAGCGTTGCCCATGCGTGTGCTGTTCGGCGTGGGCACGCGCTCCAGCGTGCGCGACGAAGCGCTGAAACTGGGCATGTCGCGCGTGCTGATTGTTTGCGGGCCATCCCATGAAGCGTCCGCACAACAGATCGCGCTCGCGCTGGGCGACCTGCATGCGGACACGTATGCAGGGGCACGGATGCACACGCCTGTCGAAGTGACGCAGGAAGCCCTCGCACGCCTGAGCGAATTGCGCGCCGACGGCATCGTGGCAATCGGCGGCGGGTCCGCCACAGGACTCGGCAAGGCGTTGGCGCTTCGCACGGATCTTCCACAAATCGTCTTGCCGACGACCTATGCAGGGTCCGAAATGACGCCCATCCTCGGCGAAACGAAGGATGGCGTGAAAACGACCCAGCGCAGTGCGAAAGTGTTGCCCGAGACGGTGATCTACGATGTGGATCTCTCGATGAACCTGCCGGTGGGTCTGAGCGGCGTGAGCGGCATGAACGCGATCGCGCATTCGGTCGAGGCGCTTTATGCGCGCGACGGTAACCCGGTTGTCGGTGCGCTGGCCCTCGAGAGCATTCGCGCGCTCGCGAAGGCATTGCCGGCCCTATGCGCCGATCCGCACGATCGCGCCGCTCGGGCGGACGCGCTTTACGGCGCTTGGCTCGCCGGCATGTGCCTCGGCGCAGTCGGTATGGCGCTACATCACAAGCTCTGCCACACGCTCGGCGGCAGCTTCGACATGCCTCATGCACAGACGCACGCCGTGATTTTGCCGCATGCGTTGGCTTATAACGCGCCCTCGATACCGGAGGTCATGGCGCGGCTCAGGGCTGCCTTGGGCGTCGACGACGTGCCGCGCGCACTCTACGACCTCAATCGGGCGATTGGGGCACCGCGCGGGCTGCGTGAGCTCGGCATGCCGGAGGACGGTATCGACCGGTGCGTCGAACTGGCGCTCGCGAACCCGTATTGGAATCCGCGGCCATTGGAGCGGCATGGCATTCATGGACTGCTCACGCGTGCCTATCTTGGCGAGGCACCGTCTATCGATCCCAGCGGCCATCAAGGGGCAGCATCATGAGCGAACACCGCAAGGCAGCATTTCCGCTATTCGAGGAGCAGCGTTCGGCCGAGATCGTCAACGCCAGAATCGGGCCGGACGTCGATGCACGAACGCGTCAGATCGCGGAAACCGTCGTCAAGCATCTGCACGCTGCGGTCAAGGAGATCGAGCCCACGCACGACGAGTGGCTTGCAGCCATCCGGTTCCTGACCGACACCGGACACATGTGCACCGAGTGGCGGCAGGAGTTCATCCTGCTCTCTGACGTGCTGGGCGTATCGATGCTGGTCGATGCCATCAATCATCGCCGCCCGGGCGCTGCGACCGAAAATACGATCCTCGGTCCGTTCTTCGTCGACGGCGTCCCGCTCTCGGCGTCGGGGGCGAACATCTGCTTGGATGGGAAGGGGGAGCCGCTTGTCGTGCAAGCGGAGGTCTTGGACATCGACGGCCATCCCGTGGAAGGGGCGGTCGTCAACGTCTGGCAGACGAACGACGATGGGTTCTACGACGTTCAACAAAAGGGGCTGCAGCCCGATGGCAACTTGCGGGGCAAGTTTCAAAGCGATGCACAGGGCCGCTTCTGGTTCCGGACGGTGAAGCCGCGAGACTATCCGATTCCGGACGACGGGCCGGTCGGCAAGCTCCTCGCGAAGCTTGGCCGGCATCCGAACCGTGCCGCCCACATTCATTTCATTGTTCAGGCGCCCGGCTACGAAACGGTGATCACGCACGTGTTTGCACCCGACTGTCCGTATCTGGGGGAAGACGCGGTCTTTGGTGTGAAGGAAAGTCTCGTGGGGCATTTCGAGAAGGTGGAGGATCCCGTGCGGGCCGAGTTGTTTGGCGTGCCGAATTCCTTCTGGCTCACGGCGCCGCGGTTCGTTCTTCAGCGAGTACCGGAAACCGGTTCGCGATAGGTTCAGGGCGGGCGGCAGCCGGCACGCAGAGCCGCGGTGCGCTTTTGCATGCTTGCTGCCGCGCGCATCGGTGCGTAAGGGCAGAGCGTTGAACGTTAGGGGGAGGAAGGCGAAAGCGGAATCGAATCACTGTTGTATATAGGATTCCTAATTAAGTCGACGTTATATCGACAGCGCAAAAATCGGAGACTATTGTAATGAAAAGGATTGTATTTGGCGGTGCCATGATCATGGCCGCCGTCGCGGCTCATGCCCAAAGCAGCGTGACGCTATACGGGATTATCGACGTTGGCGTGAGCTACGCGAACAACACGCAAACCGGGCGGTCGAGCGGTCAGTTGCACGGCGCTTCACAGATGGCCCTTACCGATGCCCACGCGACGGGGATGTCGGGCAGCCGATGGGGGCTGCGTGGATCCGAGGATCTGGGCGAGGGACTGAAGGCGGTCTTCGTGCTCGAGAATGGATTCATGGCCAACAGCGGGGCGCTTGCGCAAGGGGGCGCCGAGTTCGGGCGTCAGGCGTATGTCGGCTTGTCGTCGGCCAATGCGGGCACAGTCACGCTCGGGCGTCAGTACGACCCGTTGGTCGACGCGATTCAACAGTTCTCCGCGCCGTATTGGGCCGGCTACATGTCGTCGCACATCGGCGACGTCGACAACCTGGCGAATACCAGCCGCATCAACAACGCGGTCAAGTACACGACGCCGACTTTCCACGGCGTCAAGGCGGGCGCAATGTATGGCGTCGGCGGCGTGGCCGGCAGTCAAGCGCAGAATCAGATTTGGTCGCTCGGCGTCAGCTATAGCGCGGGGGCGTTTTCGGTCGGTGCTGCCTACTTGAATGCACGCAACCCGAACGTGTCGTTCTATGGAAATACCCCCAACAAGGGGCCGGCGACGGTGGACAACATCGGCTCGCTCGGATCGGCCTCGACGCCCGAATCGTCGCCGGCTTTTGCGGGGTATGCATCGGCCAACACGCTGGAGATCATGGGTATCGGCGCGTCCTATGCTTTCAGCCATGCGACGGTCAACGCCGTCGTGACCAACACGCGCTTCGACGGATTGGGTTCGGCCTCAGGTCCCAACCCGTTCGGCTATACGGGGAACGCCGTTTTCACCAATGCGGAGCTCGGTGTGCGAACGATGATTGCACCGACGCTGGTGACCGGCGTGGCGTTCGACTATGCGCAGCGCAATTCCGTCAAAGGGGATGGCGGAGCCAAATATATGCAAGTCAACTTCGCACTGGACTACTTACTTTCGAAACGAAGTGACGTGTATGCGCTTGCCGCCGTTCAACGGGCAACCGGGCATGATTCGTTGGGGCAGTCGGCCGTAGCGGGGATCAGCGGCTTCACGCCGTCCGCGAC
>CBJMQH010000066.1:0-14777 GCA_966431825.1 uncultured Trinickia sp. | reverse complement strand
GTCGTCGCCCGTGTATCCCGTCGTCTCCGGGATCGCGCGGACGACGCGCGTCTGGGCGCGCCCTCGACGCGCCTCGTGCCACAACGACAGGATGACCGCGATGTCCGGTGTTTTGATGATTCAAGGAACAAGCTCCGATTCGGGCAAAAGCACGCTCGTTGGCGCGCTGTGCAAGATCGCATCGCGCACGGGCAGGCGCGCCATGCCGTTCAAGCCGCAAAACATGTCGCTGAACAGCGCCGTAACCGTGGACGGCGGCGAGATCGGCCGTGCGCAAGCGTGGCAGGCTCTGGCAGCCGGCGTACCGCCCGAGGTCGACATGAACCCGATCTTGCTCAAGCCGAACAGCGACATCGGCGCTCAGGTGATCGTGCAGGGCCAGGCCCGCGGCAACCTCGACGCACGGGCGTATCACGCGTACAAGCCCGTTGCGATGCAGGCGGTGCTCGACTCGTTCGCGCGCTTGCGCGCAAAAGCCGATCTGATGATCGTCGAAGGCGCGGGCAGCCCCGCCGAGGTCAACCTGCGCGAAGGCGATATTGCCAACATGGGCTTCGCAGAAGCGGTCGATTGCCCGGTCGTGCTCGTTGCCGATATTGACAGAGGCGGGGTCTTCGCGCAGTTGATCGGCACGCTCGCCTGCTTGTCGGAATCGGAACGTGCGCGAGTAAGCGGCTTCGTCATCAACAAATTCCGTGGCGATGTCGCGCTGCTGAAACCGGGCCTCGACTGGCTCGAGGCGCAAACCGGCAAACGGGTCTTCGGCGTAGTGCCGTTCGTACCTAGCCTCTGGCTCGACGCAGAAGACATGCTGCCCGTCGAGCGCCGCGCACGCGGGGCCTCGGCCGATGCGCTGCGCGTGGTCGTGCCGGCCATGCCCCGCATCAGCAACCACACCGATTTCGACGCGCTGCGGGCGCACGATCAGGTCGACTTCCGCTATGTCCGCGCGGGCGAGCCGTTGCCGGCGGCCGATCTCGTCGTGCTGCCCGGGAGCAAGAGCGTACATCGCGATCTCGCCTGGCTGCGCGAGAACGGTTGGGAATCCTATCTGCAACGCCATCTGCGCTATGGCGGGAAAGTCATCGGCATTTGCGGCGGCATGCAAATGCTCGGCCGTGAGCTTTGCGACCCGCACGGGATCGAGAGTAAAGTGGCCCGTGCGCCCGGTTTCGGTTTGCTCGATTTCGTGACGACGCTCGAACCGCAGAAGCGGCTTGTCAACGTACGAGGCCGGCTTGCGCTTGACGACGCGCCCGTGCAGGGGTACGAAATCCATATGGGCATCACCGAAGGGCCCGCGCTCGCCAGTCCTGCCGTGATGCTCGACGACGGCAACGATGTGCGGCCCGACGGTGCAATTTCCGGGGACGGCCAAATACTCGCCACTTACCTGCATGGGCTGTTCGACGCGCCCGACGCCTGTCGCGCGTTGCTGCATTGGGCCGGGCTCGCCGATGCGAAAAAGATCGATCACGACGCCCGGCGGCTGGCGTCGATCGACAAGCTGGCCGACGCGGTCGCGCATCACGTCGATATCGACGCACTCTGGCGACTCGTCGCGTAGCGCGGTTCGATGCGCTTTGAGGTAAGCGCTCAAACGCAAGCGCAGGCGTGTCGGCATAAATGTGCGGATCGGTGAGTTCGAAGCAAGAAGCGATGCGACGGCTGAAACCGGAAACCATGAATCTTGCGGGATTTGCGGCGATGGTACAACCTCCGCGCTGCCCCGGGTCTGTGCTTGAATCGGTTGGGCGCCGATCAAGTCCGGTCCGAACCGAACAAGGCCCCGTGTAATGCGGCCTGCCCACGCACCGGCATAGCGGCCACAAGGACGAGAACATCATGCAA
This sequence comes from uncultured Trinickia sp., assembly GCA_966431825.1. Classification (GTDB taxonomy): domain Bacteria; phylum Pseudomonadota; class Gammaproteobacteria; order Burkholderiales; family Burkholderiaceae; genus Trinickia. Next base: position 12,926 of record CBJMQH010000066.1, on the reverse strand, counting down.
ACAGCGGCTCAAAGCGATCTCGGAGCAGGGAAGTCGAAGTCGACCGTCGTGCAGGCGCTGCGCGAACGCGCACTCGCCGACTTCCCCGAACCGCTCTGGCAGGCAATCGAAGCGGCGTACAGCGAGCCGCATCGGCACTATCACGGCCTCGGTCACCTAAAGGCAATGTTCGCCGAGTACGACCACCATGAAGCGTCTTTGCGTTTCCCGCGCGCGGTACGCTGGGCCATTTGGATGCACGATTTCCACTACGACGTGGACACGGCCCGCTACCCGACGAACGAAACCCGCAGCGCAGCTACGCTCGCGGCGCTCTGGCGCGAACACGCGCCGCATCTGGTCGCACTGTGCGAACCGCTCGACAGCGGACAAGACATCGCTATGCTGGAGCTGGCCGCCGAACTGATTCTCTGCACCAAAGGACATAGCATCGGTACGTCCGTCCTTTTGGCGCACCCGCAGGCGCTCGCCGATGCGCAACTGTTTCTCGACATCGATCTGTCGATCCTCGCCGCCCCCGTCGAAATCTGCGACCGCTACGACGAAAACATCCGCAAGGAATTCGCGGCCGTGCCCGAAGCGCTATTCGCCGCCGAACGCGCTCGTGCATTGCGCCACTTCCTCGCGCGCGAAAAGATCTTTTATTCCGCGGCTTTCGCGCAGCGCGAAGCCGCCGCGCGCGGCAATCTCCATCGGCTCATCGACAAATGGGAACGCGTGGCGGCACAATCCACCTCACGCTAACCGACGGGGCATATCATGACGAAAACAGGCATTTTTGCGGGCTCGATGGACCCCGTGACCGAAGGGCACACCTGGGTCATTCAGGAGGCCTGCATGCTCGTCGACAAGCTGATCATCGCCATCGGCGTGAACCCCGAGAAAAAGCCCTACTTCTCGGCCGACGAGCGCAAGCGCCTCTTGACCGAAGTCCTGCGCTCGCGCCTGCCCGCCGCAGACTTCGCCCGCATCGAAATTGCCTTCATCGAGCATGATCTGCTCGTGCATTTCGCGGTCAGCGTCGGCGCCACGCACCTGTTCCGCGGCATCCGCAACGGCAATGACTACGAATACGAAAAAGGGATGGCCGCCGTCAACGCGAAAATCGCCCCCTCCATTCATTCCGTATTCCTGTTGACCCCCGCTCAGTACGCCGAAGTCAGCTCGTCGCTGATCAAAGGCCTCGTCGGCTTCAATCAATGGGAGTCAGCCATCAAGGATTGGGTCCACCCGATCGTGCTGGCCGCGTTCAAAGCGCGCGTCGACGTATCGCGGGATGCTTGACGGGGGCAACGCCCGGTCGAGCCACTGCAACGGCGGCAAGGCCGCCGTCAGCCGGCACGGTTATCGCGACGCCGGTTGGCGCATCAAGCGCCACGCAATCGTAGCGAGCACACCGACCGCGAGCACCAGAGCGCTCCACAAGACGAAGCGGCGACGCGCCGCACCTGCATCGACCGTATTCGCCTGCACCGCAACAGCCGGCCGCGGCAAAGCGGCGAGCGGTGCCCCGATACGCGCCTGCCCCACGACAGGCGATGCGCCGACAAGCAAATCCGCTCTCGGCACATTTGCGCCCTCGATACCCGCGTTGCCGACGGCGACCGCGAACGGCCCCGCCCCGCGCGCGACGAACGTCAATGTGCCCGGCCGCCAACCAAAGCCCGCACTCAACGTGCCACTGCCCAGCCCCCCGTTGCGCGAATCGACCACGAGCCGCCACTGACGGTCCGCATCGGGCTCGATCTCGATCGGCCCGTTGCGCTGCTCGCCGCCGCTGCTGACAAGCCGATAAAGCGTGGTCTGTGCAACTTCATGCCACGGCGCATTCGCGTCCGAACGCGAGTAGAGCGTGGCATGCGCGACCGTGTTCGGCTGAGGTAATGCGAATCTGACACGGTCGACCGGATAGGCACCCCCCGAGTCGAGCAGATATTCGCCTGCCATGCCACCCACACGCGCAACCACACCCTCCCGCCATTCGCGCGCGTTGGCTGCGGGCGCCGTATCCGAACCGGCAGCCTCGACCTCGACCGCAGCGATATCGGGCGCCCGGTCCAGCCAATGCAAGCGCAAATAACGGGCGACCGGGCGATCGAGATCGATCCGCTGTTGCAGCAAGGTATCGCCGCCGTACTGCACCTTCAGCAATTGGGCTTCGCCGACCGCTTGCCAACTGCGCAAATCGCCGCTGGCCTCGACGCTCACGCGCCCCTGGTAACGCGCGTCGCGCAACTCGATCAACACCGCGGTAATTTGCGCACCATCGGCGCCGGTGTCGACGACGTCCGTATCGCGCGTCGGCGGCACGCGCGCGCTCTGCGACAAACGCAGTGTGCCGTCAGGCGCAACGGAAAGCCCCGCGGAGGCAGACGGCTTGTCCCCTTGCGCCATCGGCAACGGGAACCACTTGGCCGGTCGCCTGACACTCGCCTGCGACGTGGGCGCCGGCGCTGCGTCGAAGGAATAGGGCACCGGCTCGCCGGCACCGTTAAACACGCGCAGATCGCCCAAATCGCTGCGCACGCCCGCGGCATAGACCGCAGACGGCAGCACCGCTGCGTAGTACGACGCCTCGCCCACGAGATCGAGCGCAAAACGGTGCGAGAACGCCGCGGGCTGCGTGGCGTCAGCTGCAAATGCGGTGCCCAAAGGCACGCACAGCAACGCGCCGACGAGTGGCAGGATCCGCCTCATTGCACGCCCTCCTCTGCAGCAACGCCCACGCCCGTCTTGGGCGGCAAAGGCGACAGGTAACCGATCAGCAACAGCATCAGACCGATACCGATGAACGACACGATGCGCGCCAGTCCATTCACATGCGAGAGGTCGAACATGAACAGCTTCACGACCGTCACACCGAGCAGCGCAGCACCTGTGAACCACAGCGGGCGCGAGCGGCGCCGCGTCGCCCACACCGTCATGGCGAGCGCACAGACGGTCCAAAAAACCGAGACCGACGCTTGGACGAGCGTCGAGCGCGTGAGCGCGTCGAACGCGTACGGCACCCCTGCCCAGTGATGAATCGTGCGCAACAACATGGTGTTGAGCCACAGGAAGGCGGTCGCGCCCGATACGACCTGCAGCGCCGGCCGATAGCTGTCGAGCTGCACGCCGAGCTGCCTCACTCGCAGCAACCAGACGGCAGCCGCGGCGTACACGCCCACCTGAACAAGATCCAGTGCGTTCAGCAGCGGCAGTCGTGCCAAGGCCCCCCCATCCTGCGTCAGGTTGGCGTAGAGCGTCCAGATCCACATGGCGCCGAGAAGCGGCGCCGCGGCCGCGGTGAAACGCCGGGCCAGCTCACCACGGCGAAGCAGCCCGAACCCCGCAAACGCAAACGCGCACCAGCCGGCGAGAAATAGCTCCTGCAGTCCGAACGAAGACTGGACGACCGAGACATCGTAAGCCACGTGGAACCGATGGTGCAGCGTGCGCAGGATCAGCGCGTTGAACCAGAGGAACACGGTCGCGAGCACGGCGTACACGGCCTCGGGCAGGCGCGCGCCGACCCCGAGCGCCCTTACCCGGCGTAGCCAGGCGAAGGCCGCCAAGGCGACCAGCAATTGCGCAACATCGAGCGGATTGACGACCGGCAGCCAAAAGAGCGGCGATGCGTCGCCGTCGCTCGCCAAACTCGCGATGCTCCATCCCCACAGCAACGCGACAAGCGGTCCCGCGCCCCACAACTGATAAGCGCGCGCGTAGCGTCCGATCGGCCACGCGAGCCGTGTGCCGATGGTCGATACGGCCAGCAGAAGCCCGCCGTAGACATAGGCCCAAGCGCTCCACGTCCACGCTCCTTCCGGCACGCGCGCGAACAGCCACCAATAACCTTCCAGCGCGAAAAGGACACTGATGCTCCAAAACATCGCGATATGGAAGCCGGCAAGCAGACGCGCATCGCCATCGCATTCCTCGCAGCGCAACAGCGCATAAGCGGCCACCAACGCGGCAGGCCAGGCAAAGCGGCCAAGGTCGATAAGCGGCGCCTCATGCAAACCCACCGCGCACAGCACGAAGCCCGCCAGCACCGGTACGGCAGCGAGCACGGGCCATGCGGCCAGGGCCCAGCCGAGCCGTCTGCGCAGCGCAAAGGCAAGCCACGCCGTGAACATCGCGAACAAGACGAAGGCATCGAGCATGAAGCGCGCCCTCGCCGGTCCCCAATCGGGCGCCCCCGTGCCGACATGCGTACTCGCGTAGCTCGCGATTTCCTTAGCGCCGCCGCCGATCCACCACAACAGCCCCCAAGCGGCTGCCATCGCCCCGACTTGCGGCATCCACCTATGCCAGTTGCGCGCTTCGCCGCGCGCGTCGAGCCACCACCCGGTGAACACGCCGGCTGCCGCAAGCAAGAGCGTGGCGAGGTAATCGCCATTGAGAATCGGCAGGTGGCCAGCCGAGACTGCGGCCACCGGGCTAGCCGCCTCACCCACCACAAACGCGCAGGCTGCGGCGAGCTGCATGACCAAACCGAAGCCAAACTGTAAATGGTGCCGCTGACGCACGCCTAGCCAAGTCAGCGCGGCACCCTCGACAGCCCAGGCCGCACTCGTGGTCGGGCCGGTGAAGGCAAGCGGGATCGCAAGCGTGGCGAACAATACAGCGATGGCCAGCATCGACTCGAATAGGATGCCTAACCGGTCGCGATAACGCGAAAGCCAGCCAGCGATGCACAGGTAAAAAGCGGCAAGCGCAACCGCGCTCCAAGCCAACCCGAACGGCATGCCCTTGACGAGTGCAGCTTGCAGGCCCACGGTCACGATCGGGGTACCGAATACGAGCGTGCCGTCGACGTAATGCCGCAAGGCGATTTCGCGCCGCACCGCGTAGAGCAGCGCGATGCCTACGTACATCAGGAAGAACAAAATGAGGAACGGCTCGGTGCTCGAGAAGAAGGCCGGCCGATAGGCCGTGACGCCCCATGCCGTGCCGATCACGAACGTGAACACGAACCCCAGCACGTTCAACGGCCGCCATGCCTTGAACCAGGCGATCGCGAAAATGCCGGCGTTCAGCAGCGCGTAATAACTGAATAGCGCAACGTGGCTGCCCCCGCCGCTTGCAAGGAGCACCGGCGCGAGGAACCCGCCCGCGCTACCCATGAAGGCAAGCGAGCGAGCGTCCTGCCTCACCGCGAGAAAGGCGCTCAGCGCGCAAACGATCACCATCAGCGGGAAAGCGGCACTGGCCGGCAGCAAGGCATAGAGCTTCGTGGCAGCGAACGTCGTCAAGTACAGCACGCCCACGCCGCCGCCTTGCAGCACGAGGCCGTACGCGCCGCGACGGTTGCCTACGCGCCAACCGGTGACAAGCAAAGCCGTTGCACCGAGCGCAACGCCGGCCAGCCGGAACTCGACCGGCAACAGGCTGTTATCGGCCGCGTATTTGAGGAGGAACGCCACGCCGAAGAACAACACGATGATGCCGACGCGCACAACCGTGTTTCCGCCGAGGAGCCAATCGCGCGCAGCAGCAAACACGCGCTCGGCCCAGTCGGGCTCGCGGGGCGTGCGCGGCGTGGCGGGAATGGGCGAGGCCGGGGGTTGCTCGGAACGAGATGCCGCGGACGTGACGTTGACTGCCGCCTGCGCAGCCGCGGCTTCCGATTCGCGGCTAAGCGCGGCCGCAGGCGTCTTTGCCGACGGCTGCACAGCGACCGGCGACGGCTCCGTAAAAGCCGTGCTCTGCAGTACCGTGAAAGGATCGGTCTCTTGCTTGGTTGCGTCTTGCTTGGTTGCGTCTTCGGTTGCGCGCGGTGCTTCCGCCTGAGCGGACTCGACAGGGGCCATCGGCGACTCGGCCTGCAGCAATGGCGACCGCTCGAGTGGCGATGCGGCTAACCCGGTCTCCCTCAAGGCAGCGACTTCCGCCATCAGTGTGCGCACCTGCGATTCGAGCCGTTCGACGCGCACGGCCAGCGGCTCGAGAACCGGCGTGTTGGACGCCGTGGCATCAGCGGCGCCAGGCGTCCTGGTTCGGCGCGAACGAAGCGCAGCGGCCAACACCAGAAACACCATCGCTCCCAGCACGCCGCAGTAGAGCATCGAAGCGTCGGCAGACGACCCGATCAACGCGCCTGTCGCGAAACCAATCAGGCCCAATATCCAATACATTCCAGCCTCTTATTGTGATCTTGTAAATCTCTTCGCATATCGCGCGAACACGATGCACCCCTCTCATCGCATCCCCCGGAAATCGATAACGGCGCGAATGGACCGCGTAGGCTACCACATGCGCTGTGCGTATCGTGTCGACCCCGATCACGCGACCAAGTCAAATACCAAAAAATACAAAAAATAGTGATATATTCGCGTCGCCCACTTTCGGGCGTTTCATAGTGACATAGAACAATGACTTCCGAGATCTCACAACCGGTCCAATACGCTGAGCTCAAGCCGAAATGGCAGGAGCGGTTCGAATTCTTCGACGCATACGGCGCACCGTCTTCGCCCCACGCGCGCGAAGCGTTCAAGACGCTTCCGAAAGGCAAGCAGCGCCTGATCAACATGAACTACTACGCGTTTTTCTTTGGTCCTTTCTATTTGCTTACGATCGGGCTCTGGAAGAAGGCTTTGTCGCTGACGGCTATCGCGATCTTGACCGCAGTCGCCATCGAGGTGGGTTTCCTCATGCTCACGGGTAACGATACGCCGAAGGCACTCGATCACGGCATCAGCATCGGATTCGCTTTCTTGTTCGGCTATTGCGCGAACTATGCGTACTATTTGAAGACCGTTAAGAACGTTCAGAATTGGAACCCGTTTACCGGGCTTCGATTCAAGTGAGCGGCGCGCCGACCACACGGCGCGGCTGACCAAAGCGGCGTGCTGCAAAGGCGCGCCGCAAACGCTACATGCCGCTCTGGCGGGCGGTATCGGCCCGTGTGTCGTTGCAGCACACGTCGCGCAATACCGCACCGTACCCATCGTACAGATTGCCGGCAGGTAGCAACTGTGCCTGCGCAAGCTCCCGATGCACAGCCGGCAAGCTATAAAACGGCATGCGCATGAACAGGTGGTGCTCGATGTGATAGTGGATGCCATGCGGGCCGAACAAGAACGTTTGCCATGAACGCTTGACGATCGTCCGCGCATTGCGGCTCTGGTCCAAGCCGGCAGGCAGCGCTGCGTGCTCGAAGATCGCTCGGATCTGGCCGGCAAACGGCAACAACGTCACCGCCGGGAGGAGCCAAAGCCCCGCATAGAACAACGGGTGCCCTGCAACGGCGAGGAGCCCGAAAAGCACCGCATTCGATCCGATCATCGTCGCCGCTTCCCACAGCGTGTACCACACCGACTTCATCGCCTTCGGCATCGCGTGTGCATGGCGACCGCCCGCCAGCTTGAGCACGCTCATCATGTAGCCGACACCGCACGCGTATGCGACCAGGCGCAACACAAGCACGCGCGGCGGCACAGGATAACGATCGATTTCAAATACGACCGCGACGGGATCGGTCGGACGCATCGGCGCCCGGTGGTGCTCCAAGTGACCTGCGCGATAGCTGCGCAGCGATAACCACAACGGACCGGCAGCCAGCAGCTGCCCGATTGCATCGTTCGTCGCAGCGCGGCGTTCGAGCAGTCCGTGAGCGCCCTCGTGCATCATGACGGCCAATGCCAGTTGCGTGCGCGCGATGACGACTGCCGCACCCGCGAACACAAAGACGTTCGGCCATACGGCAGCAGCGCAAAACGCGGCGGCGATCAATGCCCAGTCTCCCGCAATCGCTATCAGCGAGCGCCACGGTCGAATGCGCAGCAACGCGGCATCGGGTGCGAACCGGCCAAGCACCGCGTTGTCCCCTGCATACGGATTACGCGACACCATACCCTCCCAATCGTTCAAGTCGCACCGCCGCATACGCGCAGCACACTGCCAGAACGATCCCGCCGCCGACATCAGCGAGCGTGTGCTGTTTGATCGTCAGCGTGGACACGCAGATGGCGATGCCGAAAATGCCCGCCGCGAAACGCCTGCGGCCCGCAGTCAGAAAGCGACAGGCGAGACACGTCACAGCGACATGGAGGCTCGGAAAACCGTTGCCCGCTTGATCGAGCCGCCACATGCGGGCGAGGCGGTGGCGAACGAACACATTGCCAATCGATGCCAGATCGGGACGCGGCACGGATTCAGGCAGGAGTACAAAGCAAACGGCACCGACCGCGAACGCAAGCAGCACAGCCCGGGCGAACGCGCGGTACGCATCGCGCGGCGCCTGTGCCGCCAGAACGATCACAAACGGAAAAAACGCAATGTAGACAAACCACGTCAACGAAACGAAGGGAATCCAGGCATCGGCTTGCGTAGCCATGACGATGTGCGGCGTGACGAGACGCTCGAGCGCGAAGAAGACAATCAGCCCGACCACCAAACCGCAGCATGCGCCGAGTGCCTGCCTGTAGTCGGGACGATCGCACGAGACGCGTTGCACCGTGCTCATCGCGTCCCCTCCGCGGCCGGACACCACTGCCCTTGCGCCGGTTGCACATCGGCGAGGGCGAGCATCACCGCCGTCCACGCCTCGACACGTGCGCGCGCCCGCTGCCGACCGGCTTGCGGCGACTCCAGGGGAATCGGGGCATCGGTCAGCGCTGCCGCCGCATGCGACACTTCGCGACGAAAGGCGTCGGCGTCGCCGCGCCATCGCACCACGCGATGGGCGAGTTTCAGCTGCACCGCTTTCTCGGCATTCGTCAGCTGCTCGGGCTGGTCGGTCACGATCAGCATGATCGGACGACCATAGACAAGCGCGATCGACAGCGCCGCCATCCCGGGTGCAGAAACGATCAACGCCGAGCGTGCAGCGTGCTCAGCCCACGCCTCGTCCACGCCGAGCCAACCGTCGTGGCCGGCATAGCCTTCGCCGACCTTGTGTGCTTGTAGTCCCGCCTCGTCGAGGCCCTTGCTCAAGGCGGCGGCCAACGCAAGATCGCAGAAGTGGGGATTTAGATAGACGGCTGCTTTTTGCGGCGGCGGCGTAACGGGCGCCGATGCCGCCGTTTCATCCGGCACAGTAGAAATAACGGGCACCGGCGTCGGCAATCGATAAGACGACGCGTGCATGTCACCGCCCACGTCGTACGCAAAATCGTGTTCGATGCAGGCGCGGGCCGATCCGAGCTGCCAGTTGACGATGCGCTCGAATGCGCGCGCGAGCGTGCGCGGCAGCACGCCGTCGAAGTTGTGAGCCAGCGCGCGCTTCAGACTGCCGCCATACACATGCACGAGCTTGTGGCGCCATGCAGGCATCGTCCCCATGACAAGCAGCGCCGGGTGGAACGAGTCGTTGATCACGAGCGCCGCATCGCGCACCGCATGCCGCAATCGGATGACGTCCCGCAGCAGCCGCGTCGGCAGAAAAACGTACGCGGCGACGTTCAAGTTCGTCCGAACGCGCAGCATGTTCTGCCGGGTATCGAACTGCACCGCGTAGCGTCGCGACAGCACGAAAGACGAGATGCCGAACCGGGCAAGGAACCGCTGCCCCGCATCGGAGGTCGTCAGGACATCAACCGATGCACCCGCTTCCCGCAGCGCATGGACGAGCAACTGCGCACGCATCAGGTGCCCGCGCGCATCGGCAGTGGCAAGATAGACGATGCGCATGCTCATGGCGCTACGACGCGCGCAGCCCAACCCGCACGCAACGCGTGCCACCCGCCCGCCAGCCACATTGCAACGGCACCCGTCACGCCGAATCCGGCCTCGATCGCGCGGACTTCGCCTAGCAGCGCCGCGAGACTGGCGGCCTCATCGGCCGACACGAGTCTCTTCCGCGTCTCGACACAAAGCCGCACGTGCCGCGCCTCGTCGGCCAGCACACGTGAAAGCAGCGGATACATCGGATGCCTGCGGCCGATGACGGCGCAGTGGCGCGCGAGAACGCGCAACGCCATCTGTTCGGCACACAAGCCTGTCGCATAGGCCGGTACGAGCACCCCTTGCGCGAAGAGCGGCGCATAGCGCCGCCCGAGCCGTCGCCACGCTGCGATCTTGCGCCGGCTCAGCCAGTCGGGCCCGAGCCGAGCGTTGATAGAACCGCCTCGCGCCTGCAGTTCCCGCCCAAATGCGGCGGCGTGCCGGCGCTCGTCGGCGAGATGCTGATCGATGCGGGGCGCGAGCCATGCGGGCGGCTGTTGCGTCCATTCTTCGTGCAGCGCGCATTCGGTCGCCTCTTCGCCGATCAGGTACATGCGCAGCAACCACCGCTCGCCGCCGGCGCTGCCGTGCAGGCGGCGCAGCGCCGCCCGCTTGATGCGGTCTACGAGACCCGCGCGCCAACGCACCCATCCTGTCTTTGCCGGCTCTGCAAGGCACGCGAAAACGTCCGGCGACCGCGCGAGCTTATCGCTTCGATCGTGCGAGGCGCTCTGTGCGCTCATGCCGGCAGATGGTGAACGCCCGCCGGTTGTTGCGGCGCTGCCGTCGCCGCGCCCGCGCGATGCCAAGCAAGGATGAGGCCGATGAAACTCTCTTGCAAGAACGCGCGCGCCGATGCAGCGGCACCTGCAAACGCTTCTTCATGCCCGTTTACGCGCAAGTAGCCCGTGCCCTTGCGCGCGCCGAGTTCGAGTTTGTCGCCCTTTTGAAAGCCGCGGGAACGCAATGCGCCGACAAGCGGGCTGCCGTCAAGGCCGAACAGGAACAGTTCACGTTGCACAGCCCAAAGCGGCATCTGGCTGCTCAGTGCGTCGAACTCGATCGACCAGGTGCCCGTCGCCAAGGCGCGATCGAGGCCGCCCGCGTTCGGCGCTTGCGCCTCGGCCGAACTGAACTTTGCACGCGCAACCGCCTTCGACAAGCGGCCCACGCCTAGCGCGATCGTGATGTCGTCGCCGGACGGGCGCCGTGCGTCGGTCGGCTCCACCTCGACGAACTGGCGGGCGACGCGCGACGCGAGCGACGGACGCTCGAACAACGCGCGCATCTCGTCCGCAGTCAATACCGTGCGTTCGCCACCGGCCTCGCGCACGCTCACGCGGTACGGGTCGATCCGCACGTCGCTGAACTTGCCGCGTTCGGGTGCGTGCGCGTAGACGTCGGGCTTCCACTGGTCGCCCGACCTGCGGAGCAACACATGCACACTGAGCGGTACGCGCTGCCCGTCGGCATCGACGCCGCTGCCTTGCAGCAAGACGTCGCCCAGCACTTCGTCGCTGCGCCGTGTCGCATCGCTCGCGAAGACGATTGCACCCGCGCCGGCATCGACGCTCGCGTGCACGCCGGGTGAATCGAGCGCGATACGGTTGCAATCGGCCTGCGTTCCGCTGGCCGCTAGCGGGCATCCGCTCTTCGAAGCAAAGTGGAAGACACCACGCCCCGATAACTCGGCGGGCGCCGCGTGCACACTCGCTGCGCACAGCCCGAATGCAGCGAGCGCGAAACTTGCAATGCGGGTCGAGAAAGCGGACTTAGGCGGGCGAGAGAAATTGATGTGTTTCATGAGCAATTGATTTACGCGGTCGGCACTACGAACGAGTGCGGAACAGCCGGGATCAGTGACGGTGATAAGAGAGCGCTTCGAGCTGACCGCGCGCCGAGCCGCGAACGCGCAGACCGAATGCGCGCGCGAGCGCACCCAACGTATCGACGGCCGAGACCGCGAGCGTCGCAGAACCGGCCACGAGATAGCGGAGCGGATCGAGCACGGGCAGCCCTTGCCGATTCAATGCGCGCAGACTGAATCCGGCACGCATGAGCATCACGCAGAACGGCGCAATCGGCCCGCTGCGCGCGAGCCACTGCCCGTGCGCCGGCAGGTAGGCTGCGACGAGGTGCGGCGTGAGCCCGACGCTGTCTTCGCCACGCATCCAACGCAGCTTCAGCGTTTCCAGCCACGTGTCGGGAAGACGGTGCTCGGTGTGCGCATCCGGCGCATATTCGACGGCCACCCCTGCTGCCTGCAGCCGCAAGCCCATAACTTGGCAGTGCGCACGATAGACGCCTTCAAGCGGTTGGTAGCGAAAGCGCTCGAATGTTTCGCGGCGAAATGCCACGTTGTTAGCGTAGAAGTTCCGCGTTGCCTGCTTGTGCAACGGGCTCGGAAAATACATGAAGTCGATTGACGTCAACGCGGTACCGAAGACATTCGGCGCATAGCTCGTGCGGCCCGCCACAACGAGCGGCGCGGCGACACGCGCAGAACCGGCAACGCCGCGAGCAGTTGCACGGGCGAACGGCGCCAGCAGCTGCGCGAGCCAATCGCGTGCGGGGCGGCAATCGGCATCGCCGAATACGACATAGTCGCAACGGAATACGTCGACGCAATCGAAGCCGATGTTCTTGGCGTCGTAATAGCCCGTGTCGGCGCCGATCTGGACGAAATCGACCGGGCGGCCCGCCAGAGCGGCAATGTCCGCGCACGATTGTGCGGATAGTCCGTCGTGGGTGATGATCCATTGCGCGAACTGCGCGGGCCTCAGCGTCTGTTCGGACAGCTCGGCGACGAGGCGTTTCAAGCTTGCAACCGCACGCGCGGCGTCATCGCCGCCGCGCAAGTTGTTCGTTTCCAATACAAGCGCAGTGCGCGCCGCAATCGGCATCACACTGGTCAGGCTGCGAGGCGACTCGCTGGTTTCTTTTTGTTGCATCGGTGAGGCCCTCAACGTCGATGCGAAACTTTCTTGTTAACTGCTTTTGAAAGACCGCGGCGCGTCGGTAATTAGTCTTGTTGAAAAAATTCTAAAAAGGCGCGTAATGATACAGGACGCGCGCTTTTTCAATCAACTTCTGCTTAAAGACGCTGTGATCCCCGATTTTTTGCGAGGGCCGCTTGCCTTTGCGGATTCCGGTCAGCCGTGCCGACTCATTGGGGGGCGTCGTTGATGCCTCAAACCAACGCGTTGTCAGATGCTTATCGCCGCGCGCTCCGCCCCATTAGCGCGCCATCGCAATATCACGCCAACGAATTTGCACAG
>CBJMQH010000065.1:0-14839 GCA_966431825.1 uncultured Trinickia sp. | reverse complement strand
GCCCGTTCAACGCGGCATCCGACGAAACGGCCGTGCGCGTCGCGCTCTGGCGCGCGTTCACATCAGCGTCGCGCGCAGCCCGGCGAATCGCGTCCGATACAAGTCGGCCAATGCGCGGGCCGTCCGCGCGAGCACACGTCGGTCCACACCGAGCGAAGCGGCCACCGCATGGCCGATGTCGCGTACGTCGACCACGTCGAGCACACCCGGCGGCTCCCATGTAGCCGCAAATGCGGCCAGTTTCGTGCGCCCCGCGTGTTGCTGAGACCGCACGACGTTGACGCGCGGCAGTCCGAACGACATGGCAACGATCCGCCCGTGCAGGCTGCTCCCGCAGTAGACGCGGCTCGACGCGACCAAGGCGCAGATGTCCCAGATGTTCAGCGAACCGAACAGTCGTATCGACACGCGGCGCACGCGCGCGGCAAGCCGCCTGTAGCAGGCGAGATCGTCATGCCAGGGGGCCGTGCCCGCGCGAAACAGCACGACGCCAAGCCCGCAGCTGTCCGCGATCCGATCGAGCTCGCGCGCAATTTCGTCGAGCGTCGCATCGTCGCCGAAGTCGGCGCTCAATTGCACAGCGGCGTAGCCGCGCGGCCACGCATCCACCATGCTGCGAACGGCTGAGCGCCGGGCGTGACGCAGAATGGCCTTGCCGAAAAGCGGCGCCACCATCACTGCCGGATCGGGACATAGCGGCGCCACGATACCGGCGTTACCCAAGCACGCTTGCGTCTGACGATCACGGACCGACACAAAATCGGCCGCCTGCAACGCGGCCTCAACCTCGGTGCGCAATGCGGTATCGCGGGTGTCGAGATCGGCGCCCCCAACCGCGTTGAAACAAACACGTTGCAGTGCAAGATCGGGCCAATCCGAGTTCGAGAAAACGTAAGGTGCTAGCGCCGGCACGCCCAAATGCGTACGCGCCCAAGTGCGCTTTTCGTCCGGTGATCCGCTCGCCCAAACGCCCGCACAACCGATCGCCTCTTGCACGCGCGTGGGCGGTGCCAGCATCACGGCGGCCTCATACGCATCGCAAGTCAGCAATTCTCCGCCGACATGCAGGATATTGGGCCTGGAGCGATTCGCGCATGACAAGGCCCGCGCCAATACCGCGCCGATCGCGTCCACGCTGTGACCGCCGTAGCTGCGCATATCGCGTGCTGCAAGCCCGGCAACATGGAGTCTCTGCCCGCTCAGCATGCGCGCAACGATATGCGGAAAAAGCAAATCGCCGAAATTGTGTCGATCGAACGCGCCGAACAATATCGTCGGCGCGAGTAGACGTGCGCTGCGTCCCATGTGGATGGCCCCCTTCGCTCGCGGTCCGCATGAAGCGAGCATGCCACATGCGCGCGGCAGCAGCGGCACAGGCGTCTAGCGCGCCTTGCTTTGCGCGCCCTTCTTGCCGCTCGCGGCGCGCGGCGCATCGTCGCCCGCACCGAGCGCTCCGCTCTGGAACTGTTCGAGCCAGGACAGCGCATCGATATAGGCCAGAAACTGACGCAGGTAAGCAGGCGACACCTCGTGCATGAGCGCGAGCGAGCGATAGACGAGGCTGTGGGAGTTCAGCGGCCCTGCGTTGCCCGGTACGCGTTCGAGCGATTCGCGCAGTTGCTTCTCGCTGCTGACCTTCTGCCAGATCTCACGGAAGTGTTCGAGCACCTCCACTTCCTTCGGCATCGGCACGCTCGTCGCGGCGCCCGGCCGGACCGGCGCTTGCGCTTGCGTCCGCGTGTGCTGCACGATGTAGTCGAGAAGCGCAGCTAAAGGACTGCCGGCCGGCGCGTCCGCGTGCGCCGCGGCCGGGTCGGCGCTCGCATGCGCAAGCGCGTCGGCGTAAGCGGCCGTAGCCCGGGCCAGCCGTTCGTCGAGCAACCGCCGCGCTTCGCCGTCATATCGCGCAGCGCGACGCTCGAGCGCTTCCATGAAACGGAATTGCACCGGGTCGTGCCGATCCGCTCCTCGCTCGCGCCACGTCGCGAGCAGTGCCCGCGCTTGCAACGCCTGCGACATGCCGTTACTCACGCGCCTTCCCCGCTGCGCCGCTCGGGCGCGGCACCGGCGCAATTTCGACGCGGCGGTTCAACGCCCGCCCCGCTTCGCTCGAATTGGAGCTGACAGGCTGCTCCGAACCGAACGCGGCCGCAAACACCGACGACGAAGGCACCCCCTCGTCGATCAGCGCGCGCGTGACCGTCAACGCGCGCTTGGCCGACAGCTCCCAGTTGTCGGCAAAACGCCGGTTGCCTTCGTGCACCTGCTGATCGTCGGCGAAACCGCTCACCATCAGGATCTCTTCATGCCCCTTCAGATAGGCGGCAAGCGGCCCCGCAAGGCTCTTGAGCAATTGCCGGCCGGCGGGCTGCAACTGATCGGAGTTCAACGCGAACAGCAGGCTGCCGCTGATCCCGATGCGACCGTTCACGAGTGTCACGCGCCCCGCAGCGAGCGGCCCGGCCAGCGCCTGTTCGAGCGTCTTGCGCCGCGCGGTTTCCTCCTGACGCGCCTTCACCTCGCGCTCGAGCCGGCTCGACAGCTGCAGCTGCACGCCGATCACGCCGACGAGAATCAGGACGAACGCGCCCAGCAAGACCGATAACAAGTCGCTGAACGCGGCCCAGATCGGCGCACCGTGCTCGGCGCTGCCGTCGATTTCCTCGCTCATGCCGCGTCAGCCCCTGCAGAAGCACGCTGCGCCGCGAGCTGCTGCAGCTCTTCGACGATCTGCTTTTGCGACATCATGCTCAGGTCGATCACTTCCTTCGCCTGTGCAACGTAGTACGCGAGCTGCTCGTCGCTGCGCGCGAGCGACTTGTCGAGCGCGGCTTCGATCCGCGTAAGCTGCGTGAGAAGCGCGTCGTTCGATGCGCCGAAACGCTCGACGGCGGCCCCGCACGCTTCGCCGAGGCTCGCTACCTCGACCGCACTGCCCGTGACCTGCGCAGCGATCGCACCGAGCTTGCCGGTCTCGGCGTCGACCTTTTCGGAGAACTGAGTACCCACGCGATCGAGCAGATTCGACGAAGTCGCAATCAGCGCATCGACAGCCGTCCGTTGTTCGGTCGAGGCATGGTTGACGGCGCCAAGCAACGTCTCGAGCGTCGCGAGCAGACGCGTGCGCTCTTCGAGCATTTCGGTGTCCCGAACCATGCTGTCGGAGAGCTTCTGACGCAACTCGGCCACGACTTCGGCAGCGACTCTCGGCGCTTCCGAGGCCGCCTGCACGAGCCGGGAAATCTCCGCAATCGTCTCGCCCGCGTGCGCGCTCGTCTGCGCCGACACCTGAGCGGCCGTGCGCGCCAACGTCTCGCAGATCCGTTCCTGCCCACTCGCGATGCGCGAGCCCGCTTGCTGCCATGTGTCGTTCAGCGAATCGGTCATGCCGCCGAGCTTTTCGGCCCAAAGCGCCAGCCGCGCTTCGTCGCGAGCGCTCAGTTGCGCCTGCAATTCGGTATGCGACGCACCCACCGTCCGCACGAGCGTTGCGGCCTGCTGCTCGAACGTCGCTGCCGCGCCGGTCCACGCCTGCCGATTCGCTTCGATCAAGCGTTCGCTCGTTTGCACGTGCTGCGCAAGCGCCTCTGTCCAGGCGTCCGACACGCGCAGCGCCGTCGTATCGAGCCGCGCCGCCACACCGTCGACGAGCCCGGACGAGCGCGCATCGAAGCGGGCCGCGAACGCATCGAGCGTGGCTTCCAATTGCTGCATCAGCGCCGTGCTCGATTCCCGATGCGCGGAAAACGCCTGCGTCCAGTTTTGTGCGACCTGCGCTGTCGCTGCCTCGAGCGCGCCCGCCACCCCATCGAGTCGCCCCGACACGCCCGTCACGACATCGGCCGATCGCTGCGCCAATGTTTCGACGAACTGACCGAGCGATGCACGCAGCTCGCCCGCCAGCGCCTCGCTCGAACGTTGGTGCTCGGTGAGTGCTTCCTGCCAGACGCGCGCAACGGCGGTCGACGACGTTTCGAACCCCGCACTGAGTCCTTGGAGTTGCCGCTCGACTGCTTGGGAAACCGTCTCGCGCAACGTGGCCGTCTCGCGCGCGAGCCCGGCCATCGTCGCTTCAGCAACCGGCTGCAGCGCCGCGCCCGCGGCACGCGTGCTCTCTTCGATTGTCTCTTTCAAAGACGCTTCGACCGAAGCGGCAAGGCGCACATAAGCGGCCTCGGCCCGATCGTGGAACGCCGCCTGAGTGGCAAGTTGGTGCTCGCCCGTGGCCGCGCTCTGACGCTCGATCGCACCCATCATGTCTTGCAGGCGCTGCATGAGCGCCGGCAGCGCTTGAGCCTGCACGCGCAAGAGCTCGAGCGTTTCCTCGCGCTGGTGCGTCTGCGAATAGACGCGCAGGGTCGTTGCGCATTTCGCGTCGAGCAACTGCGTGGCGTGCATGCGCTCGCGTCGGCACAACGTCGACAACAGGCCCAGCATCGCGGAAGTCGCAACACCGGCGATCGACGTGCCGAACGCAAACCCGAGGCCCTTGACCGGCGCTGCGAGCGAGGCGCGGATCGCCGCGAGATCCGTCGCACTTTCCAGCGCCGCTCCGGTGCCTTTGAGCGTCCCGACCATCCCGAGCAGCGTACCGAGCATGCCGAGCAGCACGAGCAGACCGACGAGGTAAGGCGAGAGCGACGGCCCCGGCAGCGCGGCGCGCTCGCCTTCGACACGCAGGCGCACGGCATTGCGCAAGCTCGGATGCAATGTCTCGATCCATGCGGCCAGCGCCGGGGGACGATCGGCAAGTGCCGATACGGCGGCCTCCAACGTGAACGTAGCTTGCCGGTAGCGATGCAGCTCGAGTGCACCGGTGACATAACAGGCGCCGATCAGCAACGTCACGGCGAGCGCGACAAGATTGGAGCCGACATAGCTCACGCCGATTCCACAGACAGCGGCAAGACCGACCGCAAAAACGCCAAGCTTGATCAGATTTCTGGACATAGTGTCCCAGTTAGCGGGTTCGAAGTGCCGCAAGCAGCCCTTCCACCGGTTGTAGACGAACATCGAGCTCCGCGAGCAACACGCAGCGCATGTCATCGCGAAACGCGCTCAACCATGCTCCTGGCGTCACGGTTGCGACTGGCCCCGCGGCCTGTGCCGCCTCGATCAACTGCTGTTCGCTTTCGCGCAGCCGCACGAAGTGTCCTGCAAGCAGACCGGGCACCGTGGCGAGCAGGTTGTGCTCACGCACGCTCAACACGCGCTCCATCACGGCATCGAGAACGGCGAGGCGGTTCGCCTCGGGCGAGCGCGTAGCAAGCGCCGCGCGAAGCCGGCCGCGCAGCGCGCCGATAGCGGTTTCCATCGACTGCTGCATCGATTGGTAGCGCTGACGGAAGAACGCGTAGTCCATGTCGGCGCTCGCGTCGAAAACCGCGGGCGGTGCGTGCATGCCGGTCCGGCGCCTGGCCTGCGCGAACGCGCTGTCCGCCGCGATGGCCTCGCTGAGCGACGTGCGCACGCGCGCGCATTCGTCGGCTTCGGCTTGGCCGGGCGAACCAACAGGCGCACTCGCTTGCGCGCGCGCGCCCGAGCGAGTCTGTCCGTTGCCGCTCAATGCAGTGGACAACGCGATCGCATCGGTCCAGCCGAACCACTCGATCAGCCGCTCGGAGAGCGGCTTGCGCGACTCCGCCACGTCGGCGTCGGTCAGACGCGCCAACAAGCGAATCAGGGTCGGACCGCTTAATGCGGTGCGCTGCGGGGGGGTCACCATACCACCGGAGTCAAAAAACCCGACAGTTTACACGCTGCGGCGTCCTCGGCGCGACTGCGTGGTGACCAAGCGCCGAAAACCGGGCTGCCGCGGGCCGGGCCGGCGGGTGCCAGGGGCTGCGCTCAGCGTTAGGGTGGGGACGAGCGCATCAGGGGCGACGGCTCCACCCGCGTAACGCTTAGCGCGCTTCGGGAGGAATGGTGGCGAGCAGCGAGGTGAAGAGGCGATGGGCCGCCGTGTCCACCGGACGATGCTTGACCGTCGAAGCGGCGGGATACCGCGCGAGATGGTTGCCGTTCTTCCAGTCGCGCGCAGGCCTGATCGGGCGCGGCGCAAACCCGCCGCCGCAATTCGGGCAAACATTGTCCAGTACGGTATCGACGCAATCCGCGCAGAACGTGCACTCGAAACTGCAGATCCGCGCCGCAGTCGAGTCCGGCGGCAACGCAGCATTGCAGTGTTCACAAGTCGGTCTCAGCTCCAGCATCACTTGGCTCCTATTTGCTCATCAACAAGTTGATGCCATCATAGGGTGCCCCCTGAAACCCTATCCATGTGCCTTCCTGACAAGGAAAGAAAAAAATCTGCCATGAATCGCAAGCCGCCGATCCGACGCGTCTCGTTCGTCGTCCCCCCGCAAGTGCATATGCTCGACCTCGGCGGCCCATTGCAGCTCTTCGCATCGGTCAGCGAGCTGCGCTTGGCATCGCTGCCGCTGCGCGTCGTCGGCCCGCAAGCGCGTCCGACCAGCTTCCAGGGACTGGGACTGGCCGACGTCGAACCGCTCCCCACCCGGGTCGATGCAGGGGAACTCATCGTTGTCATCGGCTGCAAGCTCGATAAAGCGGCCCGTCCGACGCCGCAACAGCAGGGCGTCGTGGACTGGCTGCGCGCAGTCGCGGCCCCGCGGCGCGAGCAGTTGACGATCGCCAGCGTCTGCACCGGTGCTTTGCTGCTAGGGGCAGCGGGATTGCTCGACGGACGCGAGTGCACGACGCATCACGACTATCTGACCACGTTACAGCGGCTCTGCCCGCTCGCCCGTGTGCTCGACAAGCGGCTGCTCGTGGACGACGGCAACGTGCTGACCTCGGCCGGCGTGGCGGCCGGTATCGATCTTGCACTGCACTTGATTGCCCGCTACTTCGGCCCTGCGCTGGCCGTTCGCGTGGCACGCGACAACGTCGTGCCGTTCAGGCGGATGGAAGCCGATCCTGCGCTCGACGTGCGGCTTCAATACCGCAATCACGACAGCACGCTGATTCATGCGGTGCAGGACTACCTGAGCGAGCATTCGGCAAACGCCCCCACCTACGACACGCTGGCCGGCCGGTTCGGCGTCAGCTACCGGCACCTCGCCCGGTGCTTCCGGGAGGCCTGCGGCGTCACGCTGAAGTCCTACCACCAACAGTTGCGTCTAGCCATGGCCGAGCGCCTGCTCGAGCAAAGCGATTGGCCCATCGAACGTGTGGCCGAGCAGTGCGGGTTCGCGACGCCGCAGGCCTTTCGCGCGGCATGGCGCCAACGGCACGAGCTGGCACCTCGCCAATGGCGAGGTGCGCGGGGCTAAGCGTTGGTGCTTCGTGCGCGACCGACCGGCGCGGAGTGGGCCGCACTGGATAGACTCGGAACGGGCCGGGAATTTGCTCGGGGTCAAAAGAAGCAACCCGATAAGCGACACCCCCCGCATGCCCCTTCTGAGCCGGAGACAGCCTGTGAAGCGAGACTGGGACCTGATTCGCAAACTGCTGATTGAAATCGACGAATACCCGCACTTCGACATCAACGCACCGATCACGGCGGAGATCATCGAAAGCAACATCGTCCAACCGTCGCGCGAGCAGATCGACTACCACCTGATGCTGCTATGCGATGCGGGCCTGCTGCTCGCGCCCAAGTCGGACCACGCGCCGGCCTATGCCGGCGGCATCACGCGATGGCGGCCGGAAAAGATTCTCGGCCTGTCCTGGGCCGGGCACGAATTCCTGGAGACGATACACAACGAAACCGTCTGGGAACGCACCAAGAAACAGTTGCAGGAGAAAGGATCGGCGTTGACGTTCGAGTTGATTCAGCAAACGGCGCTCTTTTTCCTCAAGCAGCATCTGGGGCTGCTGTAACGCCGGGCGGCCGCCTCCTCGCGAGGCGGCTCGCCATGCGCAACGACGCTCAGGCCGCGAGCGCGGCGCGCAGCAACGCGTCGACGAGACCGTTCATTCCGTCGGGATGCTCGGCCGCGCGCGCCTGCAACGCCTTGACCAGTTCTGCGTCGAGCTTGCATGCGAACGGAACGAGCCCTTTCGCCTGATCGAGCTTGCGCTGCTCGCGGCGATCGAGCACCTGTGGGGCCGAACCTTTGCCGAAGCGGTCCGAATGCGCCTGCTTCATCGAGTGAGTCAATTTAAGGGCCTTGTTCTTCTCAAGGTCGGTTTTCTTCATTGCCATGCGACGGTGTCCTGGACGGAATCGGGAAACCCGTATTGTACGCAGTACGGCCCCGCAAGCCGCGTCGCTCGTCCAGCAATGCGCCGCCAGCGCCAACGCCACACGATCTGTCCACGCCCCGTCGCACCCCCATCGAGCCTCCCTTATCTGCCAATGGCAGTTGCTCCCTTATCTGCCAATGGCAGTTGATCACTCGCTTGGTCACGTCTCAAATTCCTACGACTTGTATCTCAAAAATAGGTCGATGGAAAACCACTATTAAGTCGATAGCTTTTCCACCGTTAACGTTTATAAGGTCGCCATCTGGCACCAATACCTTACCAATTCATTACCGCGCATTACATTTGGGTTTTATCATGACCTCACTCGCGAGCAGTATTCGTTTCCGGATCGTTGCTATCCTCGGCGCGTGCGTCGTGCTGATGGCCGCGATCGGCATCTTTGCGTTGACCGGCCTTTCGCGGCTGAACGGGCTCGTGAACGATGGTTACAGCGGCAATACGGTCCCCATCATTCAGCTGAACGAAGTACGGGCGAGCATGCTCGACATTCGCCTCCAATTTCGTCGAGTTCAGGTATTCCATGACGACCCGGACAAAGCCAAGCAATCCGCGCAAGCCGCCCGCGCCGATCTGGACAAGGCCACGAGCGCATGGAAACAGTATTACCCGGCCGGCGTATCGTCACCCGACGAACGAGCCGTCGCCGACAAGATCAACGCGAACATTGGTGAATTTTTCAGCCTGTCGGGCGAAATCGCGGACGCGGTGGCTGCCGATCCGCAAAAAGCGGCGGCAGACTCCACGCGGATCGAACGGCATGCCGAAGTCGGACGTACGGTCAGCGATCTCGTCTCCCAGGACATCGCCGTGAACGACGCGCAGGCTAAAACTTCCGTCGTCGACAGCGAATCGACCTACCGGACGATCTTTACAGTGGCGTGCGTCCTGCTGGCACTCGGCGTTTCGATTGCCTGTTTTGCCAGCGTCGTCCTGCAGCGTTGGATCATGAAGCCGCTTACGAAGGGCATCGAGCTCGCAGCAAGCATTGCTTCGGGGCAACTTGAAAACCGCATCGCGCTGGATACGGGCGGCGAGTTCGGACAGTTGCTGGCCGCGCTCAAGGATATGGACGACAAGCTGACAGGCACGGTGCGCGGCATCAAGACATCGGCTGAATCGGTCGCCGTCGCTTCGCGCGAAATCGCGGCCGGCAACGTCGACCTCTCGGCGCGCACCGAACAGCAGGCGGCCTCGCTCGAGGAAACGGCTGCGAGCATGACGCAATTGACGCAAACCGTGAAGCAGAACGCCGAGAACGCCGAACAGGCAACGGCGCTCGCGACGAACGCGACCAGCCTCGCGAACCACGGAAACGATGCCGTGCAGGCCATGGCCGGCACAATCGAAAAAATCAGCGGCAGCTCCACCAAGATTTCCGACATCACGGCCGTGATCGAAGGCATCGCCTTCCAGACGAATATCCTCGCGCTCAATGCCGCGGTCGAAGCCGCGCGTGCAGGCGAGCAAGGCCGAGGCTTCGCCGTGGTCGCGACCGAGGTGCGCAGCCTCGCCCAGCGCTCCGCCACAGCAGCGAAGGAAATCAAGGAGTTGATCGGTACCTCCGTCTCGGAAATTCAGGACAGCGTACGACAAGCGGCCGAAGTCGGCGAATCGATGGATCAGGTGAAAGGCGCGATCCGGCAGGTCGCCGATCTGGTGGCGGAAATTGCCGCTGCATCGTCGGAGCAAAGCCGAGGCATCGAACAAATCAGCCAGGCCGTATCGCAGATGGACGAGGTCACGCAGCAAAACGCAGCACTGGTCGAAGAGGCCGCCGCAGCTGCGAAGTCGCTCGAAGATCAGGCAGGGTCGCTGCGCGTCGCCGTCTCCACGTTCAAGCTCAGCGATCAGGGCGCGGCGGTTGGTCGCCCGCCCGCACGGCCGGTCGTAGCGGCAAAACGTACCGCAGCCGTCGCCACGTCGCCTCGTGCCCCCGCGCCCGCCCGTGCGCCGCGCGTGGTGCCAAGCGCGCCGCCGAAGCAGACGAAGGCTGCTGCGGTTGCCGTCGAAAGCCGGCCGCAGCCCCAGGCTGACGACCAAAGCTGGGAAACGTTCTGAAGACGCACCGCGACATGGGGGCATCCCGCCCCTGCCGCCGTGCCGCCCTATAAGAAACGACTGACAATAGCCGGCGAAGCGCCTACGCCATCTTCGGCGAGCGCTGATTTTCATCAGACAAAACATCGCCAATACTGTGATGGTCCGGGGCCTGCTCTCGCAGCAGGCCCTTTTCATGTCTGCCGTCTGTCGTTGGCCGCTCGACTTCCAAGTCCGGTGAGCCCGGCGAACCGCTGCGTCGCAGCCATGGGACACATAGCCGCGGCGGTTCGGATCCGATCGTCGCGGGCAGTACGGGAGCGGTGAACGACCGACTCGTCCGGATCTTAGCGAACCGAAGGGCTGCGCCGATGTACACCGGCTCCTATGATTCCCGGCTCGTCGTCGTGTCGTTGCTCGTGGCCACGCTTGCGTCGTACACGGCGCTCGATATGTCGAGCCGCGTCTCGACCTCGACAGGCCGCACCGCGCGAATCTGGCTCTGCGTCGGCGCCATCGCCATGGGGGTCGGCATCTGAACGATGCACTTCATCGGCATGCTCGCGTTCGAGTTGCCGATTCCGCTCGGCTACGACCCGTCGATCACGATGGCATCGCTCGCGGTCGCGATTGTCTCGTCGCTATTCGCGCTTTGGCTCGTATCGCGCCCGACGTTGCCGCACGTGCGCCTTGTCGGCGGCGCCCTGCTGCTCGGCGGCGGCGTGGCCACCATGCACTACATCGGCATGGCAGCGCTACGAATGGAGCCGGGCATCCACTACACCGGGCGCTGGTTCGTGCTCTCGATCGTCATCGCGGTCGTGACCTCCGCCACCGCGCTTTGGACCGCATTCCGCCTGCGTCGCAACACCCCCGGGGCGAGGCGCGTGCGCGCAGCGGCCGCCGTGCTGATGGGGCTTGCGATCGTCGGCACACATTATTCCGGCATGGCAGGCGCCAACTTCAAGCTCGGGGCCGTCTGCGCGGCCGCGCGCAACGGCGCCGACGAGGCGTGGCTCGCGATACCGCTCGCCCTCGGCACGACCGCGATCATGCTCGTGACACTCCTGTTCTCGGTGCTGGATCGCCGTCAACAAGCACGCACGAACGCCCTTGCGAGTTCGCTCGAACAAGCGCGCGAACTCGCCTACTACGCGACGCACGACAACCTCACGAAACTGCCGAACCGCGTCTTCCTCGAACGCGCGATTACCGACGCCATGCGCGTGGCGACCCGCGAGCGACCCTTCGCGCTGATGTTCATGGACCTCGACGGCTTCAAGGCTGTCAACGACGCGCTCGGCCACCATGTCGGCGATGCGTTGCTCGTCGAAGTCGCTGCCCGCGTGCGGGCCACGATCTCGAACGGCGACGTCCTCGCACGTGTCGGCGGCGACGAGTTCGTCATGTTGCTCCATTTGGAGCGCAGCACCGACGCCGCCAACGTGGCCAAGCGCGTGCTGGCCGCATTCGATACGCCATTCGTTCTGGCGAATTGCGACCTGCGCGTGACGGCGAGCATCGGCATTGCGGTTTTCCCGGGCGGCGGCGCGGACGAACACGAGCTGCTGGTGCATGCGGACGCCGCCATGTACCAGGCCAAAGCCCACGGCAGAAACGGCTTTTGTTTCCACGATGCATCGATGAAGGCGAATGCCCGCGAGCGGCTCCAGTTGATGCAGGACCTGCAGGCGGCCCATGCCCGCAACGAGTGGGTACTGTACTACCAGCCCAAGTTCGATGCGCGCTCGCTCCGGATGGTCGGCGTAGAAGCATTGCTGCGGTGGAACCATCCGACGCGCGGACTCGTCGCGGCAGGCGAGTTCATCCATCTTGCAGAACAGGCCGGCCTCATTTCTGTCATCGGCGAATGGGTGCTGCAGGAAGCCTGCCGCCAGCTCGCGCAATGGCAGGCCGCAGGGGTGCCGGTGGCGACCACCGCGATCAATTTGTCGGCCGTTCAGCTTCACGACGTAAAGCTCGTGGAAAGAATTAAGAGCGCTTTGGCCCGACACGCGCTTCGCCCGGAAAGCCTCATTGTCGAGATCACCGAGTCCACCGTGATGAGCGATGTGGAAACCAGCATGAAGGTACTGCAATCGCTGCACGAAATGGGCGTGCAAATCGCGATCGACGATTTCGGCACCGGATATTCGAGCCTGCTCTACCTCAAGCGTCTGCCGGCTACGGAACTGAAGATCGATCGCGGGTTCGTACGCGATCTCGCACACGACAGTGAAGACGCGGCGATCGTGGCGGCCATCGTCGCCCTCGGCGAAACGCTGAACCTGCGCATCGTCGCGGAAGGCGTCGAGACCGCCGCCCAGCAGGCCGCGCTGACGCGTCAAGGCTGTAACGTCTTGCAGGGCTATCTGCTCGGCCGGCCCGTTGCGGCAGACGCGCTGCGGTTCCAGTTCGCCACGACATTCGAAAGCATACGGGCTTGATCTACACCGAGCTACACAGGCATTGCCCTTTCTCCGCCTTTCCCAAAAGATCAATCGCATTCGATTAGTGCGATGGCGAACTGTGTAACATATCGGGAATCCATTCGATTTCCCGTTCATGACAATCCATTCCACTCCCCTGCTCGACGAATTGCTGGCGGGGCAGGTTATCTCCCGTAGCCACTATGATGCGGCGCTCGCCCGCATGACGAACTATGTGGCTGAACCGTATTCGAACCTCGGCGAAGCACTGCTTTGGCTCGCCGAAGCCCATATCCTCGTCAAAGAAGAATTGGAAGAGATCATCGCGCTGGCCGATTCTCAGTCGGCGTTCGCGACGAACGCAACGCGGCGGCAAGCGGTCGAGCAGATGCACGCTGCCATGGAGCGGGAAGTAGATGCGCTCCTGCAGCAGCAAAGGGAGCAGGCGCAGCAAGCCCCGCTGCGTGTTCCGGGTTGGCTCTCCTGGTGCGGCATCGCGCTGTTGGTCGGTGCCGGGGCCTGGTACCTGTTCGCCCCCGATTCGCCCCCGTCTTGCGCATCGAGCGATACGCAAAAGACACTGCGTCTTGCGCTATCCGAGGCGCAGCGCCAGCATCAGTCGATCGCTGCGATGGTCAATCCCGGCAGCCAGCCGAACGTCCTCCTGGCAAAGTTGGAAGACATCAAGGAAATCGGCTATATCAAAGCGCAGCGCTCGCGCGGCTGTACCGCCACACTCGTGATCGACAAAGACAAGGCCCCTATCGCCTATACGATCGGTCCGAACAAGGACGGCGACATGGTCGTGTCGGGTGCCGACGCGCGGATCGTACGTGCGCTGTACGGCCCCGCGGCGCAAGGCAAGGATGCGGCGGATCTGGCGCAGCCGGTCGGTGCCGAGCGCATTCGCCAATTGTTCGAGCAGCGATTGGCCGATGTCGACGCCGAAGTCCGCGCACGCGGCGGCGCACGGCCGAAGACCGACGGATTGCAGGGCGAAGCGCAAACGCCGCCCGTCGCGGGGGTGCGGAACCTCGTCCCTGTTGCGAAATGCCAGGACAAGGGTGGCGGCACGTGGTCGTGTCGCCTCATGGGCGAGGCCAGCGACAGATTGATGTCGGCGATCGGCGCTGGCGATTGGACCGTCTTCGAAGGCGACTTCGACTTCGTTCGCGCCGGCGACACGTGGAAGCTCTCGGATGCGTTCGATCACCAGTACATGCAGGCCATGGTCCGGGGGCGTGTCGGCGACATATTCGGCTCTGCGGCCTCCAACGAAATGGAGCAAATGGAAAAGGCCGGCGACGCACGCTCGGCCTCGCAACCTTGACGGGCCGCGGCTATCGATCCCCTGCTCAGCGTCGTGCCAACGCTACACCGGCCAATGCCAGTGCGAACCCTGCCGCCTGCAGCCAGGTGAGCGTTTCGCCGAATAAAAGCCAACCTTGCAAGGCGGCAAGCGGCGGCGCGAGGAACAGCAAAGCGGTGACGCGCGCCGCGTTCGCATGACGGACCATCCAGACGAGCAGCGTCGCCGCAAAGCCCGAGAGCATCAGCACGGCCCAGGCGAGCGATGCCCAGAGGAGCGGCGACGGCGCGAAGCGATGTTCCTGGAATGCAGCGGCAAGACCCACGGCTACGATCGCCGCTCCGGCGTTTTGGATGGCGCTCGCGCTCCAGATGTCGGTGCGGGCGAGCGACGTCTTTTGGAACAATGTGCCAGCCGTGATCGAACAGACTGACAGCAGCGCCAGGGCGATCACCACCCCATTCGCCGAAGCGAAAGCGCCAGGTACGAGCCGCGGAGACAGCACGCACACCACACCTGCCAACCCCAGGGTGAGGCCAAGCCATCCGCGCGCGGGCAACCGCTCGCCGAACAGCGGCGCGGCGACGACCGCCGTCAAAAGCGGCTGCAGGGCGCCGAGCAACGCCATGACGCCCGCACTCAAGCCGCGCGCAACAGCCCAGTAGCCGAGCCCCAGATAGATCCCCTGCAGCAGCGCCCCGGCGAACAAATGCTTCCCTACCTCGCCACGCGCAGGCCATTTGGCGCGCACGGCGAACGCAACGAGTGCGAGCAGCAGCGCAGTGCCGCCGAAGCGGGCTTTGATATGAAGGCAGCATTCAATGACGCAACC
>CBJMQH010000064.1:0-14934 GCA_966431825.1 uncultured Trinickia sp. | reverse complement strand
GCGGGACGGGCGGCGGCAGCCGCTCAACGCCAAGCCTGTACACCTGCGGAACCCGTTTGACGTCCCCTCCCGACCGACTGAACGCCTTTGGAACCGCCACTATGACCCGTTCGCGTACTATCGAGATCATCGCGCCCTCCGGCTATCCGCCTGATGAAGCGGCCGTCGAACGCGGGATCGCGCGGCTGCGCGAGGCCGGGCATCGGATCGTGGGTGCGCAGGTTGCGCGGCGGCGTTTTCAGCGTTTCGGCGGCACCGACGCCGAGCGGGCAGCCGATCTGAACCGGCTTGCAGATCCCGAGCATCCGTTGCCCGACATCGTGCTCGCCTTGCGCGGCAGCTACGGGGCGTCGCGATTGCTGGAATCGCTTGACTACGCGGGCCTCGGTCGGCGACTTGCGGATGCGCGCGTCGCCTTGTGCGGCCATAGCGATTTCACGGCACTTCAGCTCGCGCTTTACGCGAGGGCAGGGCTCGTCACGTTTGCGAGCCCGATGCTGGCGGGCAATTTCGGCGCCGATGAACTCAATACATTTACCGCTGCGCGGTTCTGGACGGCACTCGAAACGCCCGAATTCGTCGTGCGCGAAGCGGCGCCGCAGATGCAGCCGGTCGATGTCGACGGCACGCTCTGGGGCGGCAACCTCGCCATGATCGCTTCGCTCGTCGGCACGCCTTATATGCCGCAGATCGAAGGCGGGATCCTGTTCGTCGAAGATGTCAACGAGCATCCGTTCCGTGTGGAGCGCATGCTTTATCAACTGCATCTGGCCGGCATTCTCGAGCGCCAGCGCGCGCTTGTGCTGGGGGACTTCACGGGCGGCAAGACGGCGCCGTACGACAACGGCTACGGCTTCCAGGCGATGGTCGAACAGATCCGCACGGTGACGCGCCTGCCGATCGTCACGGGGCTGCGCTTTGGCCATGGCAGCGAGATCGTCACGCTGCCGTTCGGTGCACACGCTCGCCTGCAGGCCGATGGCCACGGCTTTTCCCTCACCGTCAGCGGCCACCCGACACTGCGGTGACGCTTCAGCCGCGGTAGCGCATCGCACGCCGCGGCTTCTCCGATTGTTGACAATCCAGTGCATGTTTTTCGTGCTGCGTGGCGGTGCGCGCGATGTTGCGCCTGCACGCAATTGGCCGAAAAATGCACCAAGTTGCGGATTTCAATGAACTCTTGGCGGGCCTTTCACTCCCCGGTGTTGAGGCACGCGCGAAAAAAAATTGTTGACAATCTTTATGTCGATCCTAGGATGTTCGATATGCCGACGCCGAAATTGTCCGATGCCGCGACACCCGCGGCGCTCGCCGAACGGATCCGGGCCGCGATACTGGAGCACCGGCTCGAGCCCGGCGCGAAGCTGACTGAAGCGCAGCTTTGCGAGGTGTTCGGCGTCAAGCGCGGTACGGTACGTCAGGCATTGTCGCTGCTCGCCACCGAGCATCTGGTCGACCTGGAACCGAATCGCGGCGCATTCGTGGCGAGCCCGTCGCTGCGCGAAGTGCATGAAGTGTTCGAAATGCGGCGCATCGTCGAAGCGGCTGTGATCGAGCGCGTCTGCACGAGCGTGGGCGGGCAGGGCCCGGGGCACTTGAAGGCGCTGGCGGCCATGATCGAGCGCGAGCGGCGCGCGTTCGAGCAACGCGACTTCCGCACGTGGATTCGTCTTTCGGGCGAGTTTCATACGGCATTGGCCGAGTTGACCGGCAACCGCGTGCTCTGCGACTGCCTCGGTGGGCTCGTCGCACGTTCGACGCTCATCTCGGCGCTGTATGAATCGCTTGGCCGCAGCCCGTGTTCATTCGACGAACACGCGCAGATCGTCGAGGCGATCGAGGCAGGGCAGCCGGCACAGGCTGCGCAACGGATGGTCAGGCATTTGGAAACGGTCGAACTCAAGATGCTCGACCGGCCTACGCGCGGCGGCGCCGATCTGCGCACCGTATTCGGCGCGTAAGCGGGTCAGCGCGCGCGGTACCTGCCTTTGGCGCATCAGCCGATGAACGATTGCACTTCGTTTTTGAATGACGGTTAGTTGTACTAATTAAATGCAACGCTAATAGAAACTCGCGAAAAAGCGCCGATCGCGAGCATGAGTCAGGCGCCCGGTTACCCGCGTTGGCATGAAAGATGCCAGGCAGCAACGCCCTTGTTCTTTCATTGGAGCTACCTATGCCTGACTTGTCGATTCCCGGCGATGCCGGCCCCCTCGGCCGGCCCGTCGCGGCCGTTGATTCCGATATGCCCGCCGGCTACAGCGAGCGCCTGTGCAACGCCGATCTCGCGCCGCTACGCGACCAGCACTGGGGCACCTACAACATCTTCGCGTTCTGGATGTCCGACGTGCATAGTGTCGGCGGCTATGTGTTCGCGGGCAGCCTCTTCGCATTGGGCCTCACGAGTTGGCAGGTGCTCATCGCGCTGATCGCAGGCATCGGCATCGTCAACGTGATGTGCAACCTCATTGCGAAATCGAGTCAGCGCAACGGCGTACCGTATCCCGTGATCTGCCGTGCCACGTTCGGCGTACTCGGCGCGAACATGCCTGCCGTCATTCGCGGACTCATCGCGGTGGCTTGGTACGGCATCCAGACTTATCTGGCTTCGAGTGCGTTTGTGATCGTGCTGCTCAAATTCGCGCCGCAGCTGATGCCGTATGCCGACGTTCATCGGCACGGCTTGCTCGGCTTGTCGGCGCTCGGCTGGAGCGGCTTCATGCTGCTATGGGTGCTGCAGGCCTTCGTGTTCTGGAACGGCATGGAGACGATCAAGAAGTTCATCGACTTCGCCGGCCCCGCCGTCTATATCGTCATGTTCGCGCTCGCGGCGTATATGGTTGCGCGGGCCGGGTTCTCGAACATCGGCTTGAACCTCGGCGCCGTCAAATATCACGGCTGGCAGGTGGTGCCGGTGATGATCACGGCGATCTCGCTCGTCGTCTCGTACTTCTCCGGGCCCATGTTGAACTTCGGCGATTTCTCGCGCTATTGCAAAGAGTATGGGAGCGTCAAGCGCGGCAATTTCTGGGGGCTGCCCGTGAACTTCCTGGCGTTCTCGCTCGTCACCGTCATCACGACCTCCGCCACGCTACCTGTCTTCGGAGAACTGATCACCGACCCGGTGACGACCGTGAGCCGTATCGATCATCCCTTCGCCGTCGTCCTCGGCGCATTGACGTTCATGATCGCGACGATCGGCATCAATATCGTGGCCAACTTCGTCTCGCCGGCATTCGACTTCTCGAACGTCGCACCCAAGCGGATCAGCTGGCGTGCGGGCGGCATGCTTGCCGTCACGGCCTCCATCTTCATCACGCCTTGGAATCTCTTCAACAATCCGGCTGTCATCCACTACACGCTCGATGTGCTCGGTGCATTCATCGGGCCGCTCTACGGTGTACTGATCGTCGACTATTTCATCGTGAAGCGGCAGCAGATCGCGCTCGACGAGCTCTATTCGATGTCGCCGGATGGGCGCTACTGGTACACGGGCGGCGTGAACCGACGCGCCGTTGTAGCCGTGCTGTTGGCGGCTGTCATCGCGGTGGCCTGCGTGATGCTGCCCGCGCTTGCACCGCTCGCGAACTTCTCCTGGTTCATCGGTGCAGCGCTGGGCGCGGCGTGCTACGCGGTTGCCATGCGTCAAAGCTGAATACGAGAAGCACGCGGCATTTCTCTACTGAGGAGCGATGCGTTGAAGATCAAGTTGATCAATCCCAACACGACCGTGCGGATGACCGAGACGATGGCCCGCTGTGCACGGCA
Organism: uncultured Trinickia sp.; assembly: GCA_966431825.1. Lineage (GTDB taxonomy): Bacteria > Pseudomonadota > Gammaproteobacteria > Burkholderiales > Burkholderiaceae > Trinickia. The sequence goes on along the minus strand of CBJMQH010000064.1, from coordinate 11,166 downwards.
GGTCGTCTCGGGCGGGACCGAGATCATTGCGGCGACCTCGCGTATGGGGCCGCCCTCGATCGAGGGATGGTACGACGAGTCGTTTGCCGTGCCGGGGCTGTTGGCCGAAGTCGAAGCGGGGGAGCGCGAACACGTCGACGCCTACGTGATCGCCTGTTTCGGCGATCCGGGGCTCTACGCTGCACGCGAGTTGGCCCGAGGCCCCGTGCTCGGCATTGCCGAGGCGGCCATGCATATGGCGAGCGTGCTCGCTCCGTCGTTCTCGGTGGTGACCACGCTCGCGCGCACGACCGGGATGGCATGGCATCTTGCAGAGCGCTACGGGATGAAGCGCTTTTGCCGCAGCGTACGGGCAACCGAGATCGCCGTACTCGATCTCGATCGGCCCGGCAGCGATGCGCAGCGGCAGATCACGCAGGCGTGCCGTCGCGCGCTCGACGAAGACGAAGCACACGCGATCGTGCTCGGCTGCGCAGGCATGGCGGATCTGTGCCGCGCGATCGAGGACGCGATCGGTGCCCCGGTGGTCGAGGGCGTGACAGCGGCCGTCAAGTGGGCCGAGGCGCTCACCGCGCTGCGCCTGTCGACAGCTAAACGCGGCGAGTACGCGCGTCCGCTCGCGAAGCGCTACGACGGGCCGCTCGCCGACTTCAGCCCCGGCAACGGATAGCAACGCCGGCGAGCGAGCCGGTGCGGCACAGGAGGCTGCCGCCCTCGCGACATACGCGACGGTTGACTCTCGCTATCGCGCCCCCTGTATGGGCGAGCCCAGGCCTTTTCGATACACTGATCCGACGGTGCGGCTTACGGCCGCGACGTTGGGACGAAACGTGGCGTGCGGCGCTTTGGCAGGACGGTCGCGCCGCGTCATCGTCGCTCTTGAAACGTTTCTCTCGCGAGCCCTTTCATGGCATTTGACGCTAGTTACCCGCGTGACCTCGTTGGTTACGGCAGGCAGAGCGTGGCAGCCGATTGGCCCGGCCGCGCGCGCATCGCCGTGCAATTCGTCCTCAACTACGAGGAGGGCGGCGAAAACTGCGTCCTCCACGGGGACCCGGGTTCGGAGCAGTTTCTCTCCGAGATCGTCGGCGCGGCCGCCTATCCGGCGCGCCACATGAGCATGGAGTCGATCTATGAGTACGGCTCGCGTGCCGGCGTGTGGCGCATCCTGCGCGAGTTCGAAAAGCGCGCGTTGCCGTTGACCGTGTTCGGCGTGGGCATGGCGATCGAGCGACACCCCGAGCTCGCGCGTGCGTTCGTCGAACTCGGCCATGAAATTGCCTGCCACGGTTGGCGCTGGATCCACTATCAGGACATGACGCCCGAGCGCGAGGCCGAACACATGCGGCTCGGCATGGAAGCGATCGAGCGCGTGACGGGGCAGCGGCCGCTCGGCTGGTACACGGGACGCGACAGTCCGAACACGCGCCGTCTCGTGGCCGAGTACGGCGGCTTTCTCTACGATTCGGACTACTACTGGGACGATTTGCCGTTCTGGACCGAAGTCGAGGTAACGGGCGGCGAGCGCCGCGCGCAACTAATCGTGCCCTACACGCTCGATGCGAACGATATGCGCTTCGCGACGCCGCAGGGGTTCAATACGGCCGATCATTTCTTTACGTATCTGCGCGATACGTTCGACGTGCTTTACGAGGAGGGCGAAACGGCGCCGAAGATGATGTCGATCGGCATGCACTGCCGCCTGCTCGGGCGCCCCGGGCGCTTCCGGGCACTGCAACGCTTCCTCGATCACATCGAGCGGCACGAGCGCGTCTGGGTGGCCCGCCGCGTCGACATTGCACGGCACTGGCACGACAACCATCCCTATCGGATCCGAACGAACGAGCCGCAGGCATGAAATCCATGCAATACACGCTTGAACAGCTGAACACGATGTCGCACGAGGCATTCGTCGCGACGCTCGGGGGCATCTTCGAACATTCGCCGTGGGTGGCCGACGGTGCAGCCGGTGAGCGGCCGTTCGCCTCGATCGACGATTTGCACGAGGCGATGCGGCAGGTCGTTGCGACGGCAGCCGAAGCGCGTCAGTTGGGCCTCATCAACGCTCACCCGGAGCTGGCCGGCAGAGCGGCCGTACGCGGCGAGCTGACGGCCGAATCGACGCGGGAACAGAGCGGGGCCGGCCTCGCGCACTGTTCGCAGGAGGAATTCGACAAGCTACAACGGCTGAACCGCACCTATCGCGAGCGGTTCGGCTTCCCCTTCATTCTTGCGGTGCGCGGTTACGACCGTGCCGGCGTGATCGCGAACTTCGAAGCTCGGATCGGTAATACGCGGGAGGCGGAACTGCGCACGAGCCTCGACCAGATCTACCGCATCGCGCGCTTGCGGCTCGACGATCTCGTGGCCGCTTGAGGAGCAAGCCGCCTCGGCGCGCGGCCTGGCGCCGGTGCGGCGATCGATCAGTAAAACGAAGCAACGACAGACGATAAAGGACGACAACGATGGCGCTTCCGACGCTTGACCCCAACGCCCCCGATTTCACCCGACGCTACGTGAACCTGGCCGACCCACGGCTCGGGGCCCAGGCGCTCGCAGCCAGCGACGAGTTCTTCGCGCCGAAGGAGCGCATGCTGAGCCCCGAGCCGGCCGTCTTCATCCCGGGCAAATACGACGAGCACGGCAAGTGGATGGACGGCTGGGAGACGCGCCGCAAGCGCACGAGCGGGTACGACTGGTGCACGCTGAGGCTGGCGCGGCCGGGGAAAATCAAGGGCGTCGATATCGACACGAGCCATTTCACAGGCAATTTTCCGCCGGCGGCCTCGCTTGAGGCAGCGTGCTTGCCCGCCGATGCGACGCCTGACTCCGCAACGCAGTGGACCGAAATCGTGCCGTCCACCACGCTTGCCGGCAACAGTCACCACTACCTGGAGGTCGCCGACTCAGGCGTCTATACGCACCTGCGCCTGAATCTCTATCCGGATGGCGGCGTAGCGCGGTTGCGCGTCTATGGACAACCGCAAGTCGACTGGAGCGGGGCGAAGGCCGGCGAGAGCGTGGACTTGGCCGCGATGGAAAACGGGGCCTATGTCGTGGCAGTCAACAATCAGCATTTCGGTGCGGCCTCGACGCTCCTCATGCCGGGCCGCGGCGTGAACATGGGCGATGGCTGGGAGACGCGCCGCCGGCGCGAGCCGGGCAACGACTGGGCGATCATCGCGCTCGCGCGGCCCGGTACGATCACGAAGATCGAAGTCGATACGGCCCATTTCAAGGGGAACTACCCCGATCGATGTTCGATCCAGGCGGCGCACGTGGCGGGCGGCACCGACAGTTCGCTCGTGACGCAGGCGATGTTCTGGCCCGTCTTGCTCGACGAGCAGAAGCTTGACATGGACAAGCAGCACGTCTTTGAAACCGAGCTCGCCGCCCTGGGCCCGGTCACGCATGTGCGCTTTAATATCTTCCCCGACGGCGGGGTCTCGCGCCTGCGTCTTTGGGGGCGCGTGGAATGAGCGCCGCAGACAGAAAAAGGGGCACGCCATGAAGCCGCTCGTGATCGAGCCGCTCACGCGCTCGGCCTTTGCGCCGTTCGGCGATGTCATCGAACTGGAAGGGGCGCGCCAGATTCCGATCAACCTCGGTACGACGATGCGCTATCACGATCTGGCGCATATCGACGTGGCCGACGCGGGTGGCCGCCCGCTCGTGAACGTCTTTCGCGGGGAGCCGCGCCGGTTGCCGTTCGAAGTGACGATGCTCGAACGCCACCCGCTCGGCTCTCAGGCTTTCATTCCGCTTTCGGCGCAACCTTATCTTGTCGTCGTCGCTCCCGCAGGCGTGCTCGATGCCGACAAGATCCGCGCATTCGTCACGCGCGGCTGGCAGGGGGTGAACTACGCCAAAGGCGTCTGGCATCACCCGCTGATCGCGCTTGAAGTGCAGAGCGATTTTCTTGTGGTCGACCGGGGTGGAGAGGGTCATAACTGCGATGAACTGACGTTGTCGGAGTCGCGCTGGCTCACCGAGGAGGGCTTGCGTCACGCGCTCGCCTGATGGGGCGCCCGCACGAGCCCCCGTCTTGGCTTTCCCGCCTTTTCTCGCGCTTTCCCCCGACGCCCGCGCTCCACAAGCGGGCGTCTTTTTTGCGTGACCCACGGCAGACTTCCGGTGCCAAACAGGGCCGTAGCTGATCAAGATGTTTGTCGTAGGAAAGCGCTGACAGAACCCCCGGCTTGTATTACGCGAGGTTCAGCGGCGGCTGATTTGAAACGGCTCACGTGTGATCAATACTTTCGTCCAAGGAAGACACATTTCCTTGAAGACGTAAGAGAGATTCAAGCCACGTCGCGTTTGACCTCAACGGAGAGATTCAAATGAGCCGCATTGCCAAAGACCTGCTCGAACTTCAACGCCTCTGCCAAGGTGGTTCGGGCGCGCTGACGGAACATCTTCTGCGGGAGCTCGCGAAGAACGTCATCGCCGCCGGCGTGGCCGACGAACGTACGGGCTGCTGAACAATTCGCCTGAGCGCAAAGGCAAACGTTTGACGCTGCGCTCCGGGCAACACAATGTAAGCGGCACAGGCATCAGGGACGGTAAATCGATCCGCAACGCAGCCCTGAAAGCGGACGACGACAGATACCAGCAAACAACAGAGACTAAACAGGAAAACGGCCATGAACGGTAGCCAAATGATTGACTCGATCCGCGAAATCAATGCGTCGTATCTGGCGCTTGCGCAGCGCCTCTTGCGGGAGAACCGCTCGGACGGCATGTCGCGGCTCGGGCTTTCGGACAAGCTTGCCGATGTGCTGGCCGGATTGACTCAGGCGCAAGCACTGAAGCTGGCGGCCTGCGATCAACTGCTTTGCTTCTTCCGATTCAACGACCGGGCGATGCTCTCGGCGCTCGCGGCGGCTCCGGCGCGCCTCGGCATCCCGGCCGACATGACCCTCGCCGAGGCGGTTTAAGCGTTCTCGGTTTCATTCGCGGCGCGTCATGCGCCCGACGCCTGCCTTCCGGTAGGCGTTTTTTTTGGGGTGCGACGCGCTTACCGCATCCGTTACTGATGTGCGCCGGCCTGGAACCAGGCGGCGATCTTCATCCGCTCGGCGTCGGTCATGTGCGTGACGTTACCGAGCGGCATCGCCTTCGCAACGACAGCCTGCTGGTAGAGGCGCTGCGCATTCTGGGAAATTTCTGCCGTCGTATCGAAGCGCACCCCGGCCGGCGCACTGCCCATCAGCGTAGGGTGGGCCGAATGACAGGCCGCGCAACGCGCTTGCAGCACGGGGGCGATATCGGCCACTTTCAGCACGGGTGCATCGGTGGCCTGGGCTTGCGGTGCGACGGGATGCGGGATCGTCCAGGCGAGCGCTGCGGCGAGCAGGGCGATGCCGCCCGCCGGCAGATACCAGAGCACTTGACCGCGGTGGCGCATGACGAAGAACTGCCGGATCAACGCGCCCGCAAGCATGATGACGGCAAGCACGGCCCAGTTGTAAGGGTGCGAGTAGGTCATCGCGTAGTGGTTCGAGAGCATCGCGAAGACCACGGGCAGCGTGAAATAGGTGTTGTGCACCGAGCGTTGCTTGCCGCGCTTGCCGTAGATCGGATTCGGCGTCTCGCCCTTGAGCATTGCAGCGACCATCTTGCTTTGGCCGGGAATGATGACGAAGAACACGTTGGCGGACATGATCGTGGCCAGCATGGCGCCGACAATCAGATAGGCCGCCCGGCCCGAAAAGACGTGACAGGCACCCCACGCGGCGACAAGCGCGTAGAGCCCGACGCAGACCCCGAGCAAGCGGTCGTTATGGCCGAGCGTGCGGCACAGCGTGTCATAGACGATCCAGCCGGCGGCGAGGAAGCCGAGCGCCGAAGCGATCGCAACGACCGGGCCCATATCGAGCACGTTCTTATCGATCAGATAGGTGTTCGGCGCAAAGAGGTAGAGCACGGTGAAAAGACCGAAGCCCGACATCCAGGTCGTGTAAGCGGGCCACTTGGACCAGTGCAGGTCGTCCGGCATTTCGGGCGGGGCGACCATGTACTTCTGCATGCTATAAAAGCCGCCGCCGTGCACGTGCCAGAGTTCGCCGAATACGCCGCGCGCTTGCAGCGCGGGATCTTTCGGCTTCTTCAAGCCATTGTCGAGCGCAACGAAGTAAAACGATTCGCCGATCCATGCGATCGCGGCCACGACATGCAGCCAGCGGATCGCAAGGTTCAGCCAGTCGGTCACGAATCCTTCCATCAAACGCCTCCAAACTCCTGGTCGTTATCGGTATCGCCCGTTCAGCTGCCGCGATAGGTGCTATAGGCCCACGGCGAGACGAGGAGCGGCACGTGATAGTGCGCGGTCGCATCGGCGATGCCGAAGCGCAGCACCACGCGATCGACAAAGCGCGGCGTGGGCAGGTCGATGCCCGCGCGCGCGAAATAGTCGCCGGCATGGAAGACAAGCTCGTATTCGCCCGCCGTGAAGGCGGCACCTTCAAGGAGCGGTGCGTCGCAACGACCGTCGTCGTTCGTCGAGATGCACTTGAGCATGTGCCGCGCGTCGCCTTCGATCTGAAAGAGTTCGACCTGGATGCCGGCGCCAGGCCGGCCGTGCGCGGTGTCGAGCACGTGGGTAGTCAGCTTTCCCATTCGCAATCTGTCCTTGTCATTGAAGCGAGTGTTTCGGCGGCACTTCGATCGCGATTCGGTTGGCGGCGGATCGAGGCTCCACCCAGGTGGCTACATACCCGTCGGCGCGATGATGCGAGTGCCGTGAGCGCATTGTAAGAAGCGGGGCCGCTGTGAAGCGCGAGCGATAGGAAAGATAAGGCCGCGCGCATGAGCTGCCCAGGCGAAGCTGTCTTCGCTCAAGGCTTTCACGCCAAAATTGACCGACTATATCGAAGCCGTGAAGACGAGTATGGCTCGATATTGCATTGTCAGCGGTATTTTGGCCCGTGATCGTAGCGACAACCCCAATGATGGAGAACGAATGACGAACGCCCCTCGGCCGCTCTCGACGGACACGCGCCCCAAACGAACGATGCGGGTCGTGCATGCCGACGTGCTTGTCACGATGGACGGCGCGCGGCGCGAACTGGCCGACGCGGGACTCTATATCGAGGACAATCGCATCGTAGCCGTCGGCCCGACGGCAGAATTGCCCGAACAGGCCGACGAAGTGCTCGATCTGCGCGGGCACCTCGTGATGCCGGGGCTCGTCAATACGCATCATCATATGTACCAGAGCCTGACGCGGGCAGTGCCGGCCGCGCAGAACGCCGAGCTGTTCGGCTGGTTGAAGAGCCTTTATCGCATCTGGGCGCATCTGACGCCCGAGATGATCGAAGTGTCCACGATGACGGCCATGGCCGAGCTGCTGCTCTCGGGCTGCACGAGCTCTAGCGATCATCTTTACGTCTTCCCGAACGGCAGCCGGCTCGACGACAGCATCGCCGCGGCAAGGCGCATCGGCATGCGTTTTCATGCGAGCCGCGGCAGCATGAGCGTCGGCCAGAGCGGCGGCGGGTTGCCGCCCGACTCGCTCGTCGAATCCGAAGATGCGATTCTCGCCGACACGGCGCGCCTCATCGAGACCTATCACGACGAAGGACGCTACGCGATGCTGCGTGTCGTGGTCGCGCCGTGCTCGCCGTTTTCGGTGAGTCGGGATCTCATGCGCGAATCGGCTGCGCTCGCACGGCACCACGGCGTGTCGATGCACACGCATCTCGCCGAAAACTTGAACGATGTGGCCTACAGCCGTGAGAAGTTCGGGATGACGCCGGCGCAGTACGCGCACGATCTCGGATGGGTCGGTCACGATGTCTGGCATGCGCATTGTGTGCAACTCGATGCGCCGGGTATTGCACTGTTCGCGCGTACGGGGACCGGCGTTGCACACTGTCCATGCTCGAATATGCGGCTTGCATCGGGCATCGCGCCGATTCGCCGGATGCGCGATGCCGGTGTGAGCGTGGGGCTCGGCGTCGACGGGTCCGCGTCGAACGACGGCGCGCACATCGTGGCCGAAGCTCGGCAAGCCATGCTGCTGCAACGTGTCGGTTTCGGACCGGATGCAATGAGCGCGCGGGAGGCACTGGAAATCGCGACGCTCGGCGGCGCAGCCGTGTTGGGTCGAGACGACATCGGTGCGCTGGCACCGGGCATGGCTGCCGACTTCGTTGCATTCGACCTGCGCGGACCCGGATTTGCCGGCGCATTGCACGATCCCGTCGCGGCACTCGTATTCTGTGCGCCGGCGCAAGTGGCGTGGAGCGTCATTGACGGGAAGGTCGTGGTGCGCGACGGGCAACTTGCCACGGTTGCGCTGGGTCCGCTGATCGAACGGCATAACGGACTTGCGCGCTTGCTGGCGCAAGCAGCCCGCTGATTCGTCACGCGGTACGTCGACATGCGAGCGAGACCGCGTGCCGCGGCTCTGCCTTATACCGCCTTGTCGACGAGCGTGCGGGTGGCTTCGGCGATGAGCCCGCGCAGCCAGCGGACTTCGTCGGAGTAATGGCAGCGCTCGTGCCAGAGTTGGTAGTACTGCATCGGCGGGAAGTCGAGCGGCGCCGGCAGGACGGTGAGCGGCAGGAATTTGGCGTAGTGATCCGCGAAAAGGCGGGTTGTCGTGAAGATCAGATCCGACTTCACGAGGACGTACGGCGCGAGATTGAAGTAGGGCAGCGTCACGACGACGTGCCGCTTCAGGCGCTCGCGCGCGAGATGAACGTCGATCGCGCCGCGTTGGCCGACCGAATACGGGGTGGGCGCGAGGTGCGGTGCGTTCAGGTACTGGTCGAGCGTCAGCGTGCCGCGTTTGGCGAACGGGTGCGTACTGCTCATGAGGCAGACGATCTGATCGACGAACAGGTTCGACAGGTGCAGTTGCTCGGGCGGCTCGGGCCAGTTGCCGACGACGACGTCGAGCTTGCCTTCCTCGAGTGCGAGCTCATAGTCGAATGCCGGTCCGAGCGAGTGGAATTCGAGCGTTGCGTTCGGCGCGGCCTGACGGAAACGTTCGATGACCGTCGGCACGAACAAGACGTTCAGATAGTCGGGACACCCGATCCGGTAGCAGCGGATCGAGGTGGCCGGATCGAAATTGTGTTGTTGAAAGCGGATGCGCTCGATCTCGCGCAACGCGTTCTGCACCGGCTCCAGCAGCTTGAGGCCATATTCGGTCGGCACCATGCCCGACTTGCCGCGCACGAGCAGCGGGTCGCCGGTGATGTCGCGCAGGCGGCGCAGCGCAGCGCTGATCGCAGGCTGGGATTGATTCAGTTTGACGGCGGCGCGCGTGACGCTGCGCTCCATCAGCAGCGTGTGCAAGACGCGCAGTAGGTAGGTGTCGATCGCCTCGCGTTGCTGACTCATGATGTCTCCGGAAATATATGGTTCGGCTGATCGATCGCGGTGGGGGGCATCTGACTTTTAATATGGGCAGAAAGGCACGTCAAGAGATGGCATATCGTGGCCGCGGGCTTTTGGCGAGAAGAGGACACACACGATTTTGGCGGCTCGACGCTGACGTTCGATTTGGGTATCGTCGGGCCACGGCGGCGTGCGGCTTTGCCTGTGCGCCGTTTGCGGGCGTGCAGCTGCCATTTGCGGCAGCGCTGCGCTTTGAAGCGCTTTGAGACCGAGTTCATGAGCGACACATCCATTCTTCGCGGCAAGTCTGACGATGTTCGGCGCGAAGGCGCCGCACCGGTGCCGCGGCTCGCCCTGCGCGGGATCACCAAGCAATACCCGGCCGTGCGTGCGAACGACGACGTGAGCCTTGTCGTGATGCCCGGCGAAATCCACGCCGTACTCGGCGAAAACGGAGCCGGCAAGAGCACGTTGATGAAAATCATCTACGGCGCGGTGCGGCCCGACGCCGGGCAGATCGTCTGGGACGGCGAGACCGTCGAGATTGCGAATCCTGCGGCCGCCCGACGGCTCGGGATCGGCATGGTGTTTCAGCACTTTTCGTTGTTCGAAACGTTGACCGTTGCCGAGAACATCGCGCTCGCGCTCGATGAGCCGTTCGATCTTGCTGCCCTGGCGGCGCGCATCCGCACCGTGTCGGCCGAGTACGGGCTCGATATCGACCCGCAGCGACACGTGCACAGCCTGACGGTCGGCGAGCGTCAACGCGTCGAGATCGTGCGCTGTCTGTTGCAGAATCCGCGTCTCTTGATCATGGACGAGCCGACTTCGGTCCTGACGCCGCAGGCTGTTCGTAAGCTCTTCGAAACATTGCGGCGGCTCGCTGCGCAGGGCTGCAGCGTGCTCTACATCAGCCACAAGCTCGATGAAATCCAGACGCTGTGCGATACGGCCACGGTGCTGCGGGGCGGGCGCGTCACCGGCGAGGTGACGCCGCGCAACGAAACGTCGGCGTCGCTCGCGCAGTTGATGGTCGGGCATGCGCTGCCTGACTTCACGCGCCGGCCTCATACGCCAGGCGACGTGATGCTTGCATTGCGGCACTTGTCGGTGGCGAGCGACGACCCGTTCGGTACGGCGCTCGACGACATTTCGCTCAGCGTGCATGCGGGCGAGATCTTCGGCATCGCCGGTGTCTCGGGCAACGGTCAAGCCGAACTGCTCGCAGCGCTGTCGGGCGAAAAACGCATTGCGGCGAGCGCCGATGCGGTCGCGATCTGCGGCGTCCCCGCCGCGCAGCTCTCCGCGAGCCAGCGTCGCCGCCTCGGGTTCGCGTTTGTGCCCGAGGAGCGGCTCGGGCGTGGCGCCGTGCCGGCGATGTCGCTGGCCGAAAACGCACTGCTCACTGCGCACCGCCAGCCGGGCATGGTGCGCGGCGGATGGATCGGTGCACGGGCGATGCGGGCGTTCGCCGCACGCTGCATCGAGACATTCGATGTGCGCTGCAGCGGCCCCGGTGCGCTTGCCCAGTCGCTGTCGGGCGGCAATCTGCAGAAATACATCGTGGGCCGCGAGATGCTGCAGGCACCGAAGGTCCTGGTCGTCGCACAGCCGACGTGGGGCGTGGATGTCGGGGCAGCGGCGTTCATTCGCCAGCAGTTGCTCGATCTCTCGGCGCGCGGCGTCGCCGTGCTCGTGATCTCGGAAGAACTCGACGAACTGTTCGATATCTGCGACCGGATCGCCGTGCTCGCGCGCGGCCATCTGTCGCCGGCCCGGAAGAAGGGCGAGACCAATGCCGAGGAGATCGGCCTCTGG
>CBJMQH010000063.1:0-14973 GCA_966431825.1 uncultured Trinickia sp. | reverse complement strand
CGACCCGAACACGGCCGACGTGACCTACATCGAGCCGATCACGTGGGAAGTCGTCGCACGCATCATCGAGAAGGAGCGCCCGGACGCGATCCTGCCGACGATGGGCGGCCAGACCGCGCTGAACTGCGCGCTCGACCTGCACCACCACGGCGTGCTCGAGAAGTTCGGCGTCGAGCTGATCGGCGCGTCGCCGGAAGCGATCGACAAGGCGGAAGACCGCCAGAAGTTCAAGGAAGCGATGACCAAGATCGGTCTCGGTTCCGCGAAGTCGGGCATCGCGCACTCGATGGAAGAGGCGACCAAGGTGCACGCCGAGATCATGGCGGAGACGGGCGGCAGCGGCTACCCGGTCGTGATCCGCCCGTCGTTCACGCTGGGCGGCTCGGGCGGCGGCATCGCGTACAACCGCGAAGAGTTCGAAGAGATCTGCAAGCGCGGTCTCGACCTGTCGCCCACGCGCGAGCTGCTGATCGAAGAGTCGCTGCTGGGCTGGAAGGAATACGAGATGGAAGTCGTGCGCGACCGCGCCGACAACTGCATCATCGTCTGCTCGATCGAAAACCTCGACCCGATGGGTATCCACACGGGCGACTCGATCACCGTCGCGCCGGCGCAGACGCTGACCGACAAGGAGTACCAACTGCTCCGTAACGCGTCGCTCGCCGTGCTGCGCGAGATCGGCGTCGATACGGGCGGCTCGAACGTGCAGTTCGCGATCAATCCGCGCGACGGCCGTATCATCGTCATCGAAATGAATCCGCGTGTGTCGCGTTCGTCGGCGCTCGCCTCGAAGGCAACGGGCTTCCCGATCGCGAAGGTCGCCGCGAAGCTGGCTGCCGGCTATACGCTCGACGAGCTGAAGAACGAGATCACCGGCGGTCAGACGCCTGCGTCGTTCGAGCCGACGATCGACTACGTGGTCACGAAGATCCCGCGTTTCGCGTTCGAGAAGTTCCGCGAAGCCGATTCGCGTCTGACGACGCAGATGAAGTCGGTCGGCGAAGTGATGGCGATCGGCCGCACGTTCCAGGAATCGTTCCAGAAGGCGCTGCGCGGCCTCGAGGTCGGCGTGGACGGCCTCGACGAAAAGACTGCGGATCGCGACGAAGTCGTGCGCGAGATCGGCGAAGCGGGTCCCGAGCGGATCTGGTACGTCGGCGATGCGTTCCGCCTCGGCATGACGCTCGACGAAGTCTTCGAAGAGACGGCAATCGACCCGTGGTTCCTCGCGCAGATCGAGCAAATCGTGCTGAAGGAAAAGGCGCTCGCCGGCCGCTCGCTGGCCAGCCTGTCGAAGCAAGAGCTGCGTTTCCTGAAGCAAAGCGGCTTCTCGGACCGGCGCCTCGCCAAGCTGCTCGGTGCCAAGCCGGCCGAAGTCCGCGCGCGCCGTATCGAGCTGAACGTGCGCCCCGTGTACAAGCGCGTCGACACTTGCGCGGCCGAATTCGCCACGAAGACGGCTTACATGTACTCGACGTACGAAGAGGAGTGCGAAGCGGCGCCCACCTCGAACAAGAAGATCATGGTGCTGGGCGGCGGCCCGAACCGGATCGGGCAGGGTATCGAGTTCGATTACTGCTGCGTCCATGCGGCGCTCGCGATGCGCGAGGACGGCTATGAGACGATCATGGTCAACTGCAATCCCGAAACGGTATCGACCGACTACGACACGTCGGATCGTCTCTATTTCGAGCCGCTGACGCTCGAAGACGTGCTCGAAATCGTCGACAAGGAAAAGCCGCTCGGCGTGATCGTGCAGTACGGCGGCCAGACGCCGCTGAAGCTCGCGCTCGATCTCGAAGCGAACGGTGTGCCGATCGTCGGCACGTCGCCCGACATGATCGACGCCGCGGAAGATCGCGAGCGCTTCCAGAAGCTGCTGCAGGACCTGCAATTGCGCCAACCGCCGAACCGCACGGCCCGCGCCGAAAGCGAGGCGCTGGCACTTGCCGACGAGATCGGTTATCCGCTCGTCGTGCGTCCGTCGTATGTGCTTGGCGGCCGCGCGATGGAAATCGTTCACGAACCGCGCGACCTCGAGCGTTACATGCGCGAGGCCGTGAAGGTGTCGAACGACTCGCCGGTGCTGCTGGACCGCTTCCTGAACGACGCGATCGAGTGCGACGTCGACTGCATCTCCGACGGTGAGCAGGTATTCATCGGCGGCGTGATGGAGCACATCGAGCAGGCGGGCGTGCACTCGGGCGACTCGGCGTGCTCGCTGCCGCCGTATTCGCTCTCGAAAGAGACGGTCGTCGAATTGAAGCGTCAGACGGGCGCGATGGCGAAGGCGCTGAACGTCGTCGGTCTGATGAATGTGCAGTTCGCGATCCAACAGGTGCGCGAGGCCGACGGCACGACGAAGGACATCATCTACGTGCTCGAAGTGAACCCGCGCGCGTCGCGTACGGTGCCGTACGTCTCGAAGGCCACGGGTCTGCCGCTCGCGAAGATCGCGGCGCGCGCGATGGTGGGTCAGAAGCTCGCGCAGCAAGGCGTGCAGAAGGAAATCGAGCCGCCGTACTTCAGCGTGAAGGAAGCCGTGTTCCCGTTCGTGAAGTTCCCGAGCGTCGATCCGGTGCTCGGACCGGAAATGCGCTCGACGGGTGAAGTGATGGGTGTCGGTCAGACGTTCGGCGAAGCGCTGTTCAAGTCGCAGCTCGCCGCCGGTTCGCGTCTGCCCGAGTCGGGTACCGTGCTGCTGACGGTGATGGACGCCGACAAGCCGAAGGCTGTCGAAGTGGCACGGATGCTGCACGAACTCGGTTACCCGCTCGTGGCGACCAAGGGTACGGCGGCTGCGATTCAGGCCGCCGGCGTGCCGGTCAAGGTCGTGAACAAGGTGAAGGACGGCCGTCCGCACATCGTCGACATGATCAAGAACGGCGAGATCGCGCTCGTGTTCACGACCGTGGACGAGACGCGCGCCGCGATCGCCGACTCGCGTTCGATCCGCATGAGCGCACAGGCGAACAAGGTGACGTACTACACGACGATGTCGGGTGCGCGTGCGGCAGTCGAAGGGCTGCGCTACCTGAAAAATCTGGAAGTCTATGATTTACAAGGACTACACGCTCGCCTAAACTAAGTCTTCGAGTTTCGAACGAAGTAGGGCCGCATCACTGATGCGGCCCCGACGCCGCGGTTAAGCGGTGTCCTGGCGAGAGAAGCGCTGCGGTCTGGTGATTCTCATGTCGGGATGCACTTAACCGCGGTGCTTTTTTATTGCCGCCATTTTTTACTGATCTGTCTATGAGCACTATTCCATTGACGAAGCGGGGCGCCGAGCAACTGCGCGACGAACTGCAGCGGCTGAAATCGGTCGAGCGTCCGGCGGTCATCAATTCGATCGCCGAAGCGCGCGCGCAAGGGGACTTGTCTGAAAATGCCGAGTACGACGCAGCCAAGGAAAAGCAGGGTTTCATCGAGGGCCGCATTGCCGAGCTCGAGTCGAAACTGGCTGCTGCCCAGGTCATCGACCCGAGCGTGCTCGACGCCGACGGTCGCGTTGTTTTTGCGGCGACGGTCGATCTCGAAGATCTCGACTCCGGCAATTCGGTGACTTATCAGATCGTGGGCGACGACGAAGCAGACATCGACCACGGCCTCATCTCGATCAGCTCGCCGATCGCGCGTGCCTTGATCGGCAAGACGGAAGGCGACGTGGCCGAGGTGCAGGCACCCGGCGGCGTGCGCGAGTACGAGATCATCTCGGTTCGTTACGTCTGAGCCTGGGCAGACTCGCCGTGTCCTCGAGCCCCGAACGTCTGTTCCGGTTGTTTGCCGTGGTCTGGGTCGGCAGCCTGCTGACGATCGGCTATGCGGCCGCGCCCACGCTGTTCGCGATGCTCGACCGGATCGCAGCCGGCGCGGTGGCCGCGCGTCTGTTCCGTATCGAGGCGTGGATCGGCATGACGTGCGGCATCTTGTCGCTCGCACTCGGCAATTTGCTCGTTCGCCGCGGGGTGCCCGGCTATCGGCGCCTGCGCGGCTTCGTTGCCGGGATGCTGGTTTGCGTGCTGATCGGCTATTTCGCGTTGCAGCCTTTCATGGAGGCGATGCGCAGCGCCGCGCTGCTGGCGGGCACCGATGTCGGTCACTCCGCGTACGCGACGCGGTTCGGCGTGTTGCATGGCATTTCGAGCCTCTTCTATCTCGTCGAAAGCCTGCTCGGTATTGCGCTGATCTGGCTGCTGCCCGCCCAAGCCGAAGCGGGCGCGTCCCGCCGCTGAGCCCGACGCGCGCAGCGGCAGCGGGGCGGCCGTCGGCGCGCCCGCCATGCAGCCCTTGCTTACTTGCTCGTCTGGTGTTGACGCTTCGCGCTGGTCTGGCGCTTTTTCGCGCGCTTGATGTTGCCGCCGGCCGTCACGCGTTCGTTGCCGCGCACGAGCACCTTTTGCGGCTTCGGGCGACGCAGGGGCTTGTCGGGCTGCTGCTTGACGACCTTCACGACGCGCGGCGCGGCACCGCGTTTCGGTTTGTCTTCGGCCGCTTCGCGTGCGCTCGGCAGCGCCGCGCGGGGCCGGGTGCTCGCACCCTTCGGGGCGCGCGTGGCCTTTGCGACCGGTTCGACGGCCTCGGGTTTCCAGATCACGAGCAACTTGCCGATATGCTGGATGGGCGCAGCGTTCAGGCTGTCGCAGATCGCGTCATAGATCGCGACGCGTTCCTCGCGCTCGTCGCCGAACACGCGAATCTTGATCAGCTGATGCGCGGTCAGGTGGACCTTGATTTCGGTCAGCACGGCGTCGGTCAGGCCCTCGGCCCCGATCAGGGCGACCGGCTTGAGCGCGTGAGCTTCGGCGCGCAGTTCGGCGCGTTGAGCGGGAGAGACTTTGAGGGCTGGCATAGGACGGTAGACAACTCGACTAGAATGGGGGCGGCCGCGGACTGGAGCGCTGGACTTGCCGCCCTTGCAGGGCTACAGGGCGCTCCCCGGCCGGCGCGCGCCGGAAAAACGCGTATTATCCGCTAAAAGTGCGGCACGACGCAGTATTTGATCATCTTCAATGGCAAAAAACCGCTTCAACCAATCGTGGTTGCATGACCACATCAACGATCCGTACGTGAAGCTGGCGCAGCGCGAGGGCTATCGCGCCCGCGCCGCCTACAAGCTCAAGGAAATCGACGAGCAGGACAAGCTGATCCGGCCCGGGCAAGTCATCGTCGATCTGGGCTCCGCGCCCGGTAGCTGGAGCCAGTACGTGCGCAACAAGCTCGCGCAGGGCGCGCGCCGCGACGCCGTGCGCGAGGGCGGGATCGACGGCACGGTCATCGCGCTGGACCTCCTGCCGATGGAGCCGATCGCCGACGTCCATTTCATCCAGGGCGACTTCCGGGACGACGACGTGCTTGCGCAGCTGGAGGCCGTGGTGGGCGAGGGGCGCGTGGACCTTGTAATTTCGGATATGGCGCCCAATCTATCGGGCGTAGCCGTGGCGGATGCGGCGCGGATCGAGCATGTCTGCGATTTGGCGCTGGAATTTTCGCAGGCGCACCTGAAGCCCGAGGGCGCGTTGTTGGTCAAATGCTTTCACGGGAGCGGCTACAGTCAGATCGTCGAGAAGTTCAAGCGTCAATTTAAATCTGTCGCGGCACGCAAGCCGAAGGCGTCGCGCGACAAGTCGTCCGAAACCTTCATCCTGGGCAGGCAGCTCAAACACCCGGGTTGAGGGCTCGAACGAGAGCGTCCAGTACGCGGCGAATGTCGCGTTTCCAGGCAAAATGGCCGCGCTTGACGTGGGAAAAGCTATTTTTGCGGTAGCGAAACGTTATGGCAGGGGCCTACGGTCTGGATTAGAATGCTTTGGGGGTGCCGCAAGCCAAATGTAGGCGCCCGACTATGAGTGAAGGAGTGGGCTTTGAACAACAATATGTTTTCGAAGGCAGCAGTGTGGCTTGTCATCGCACTGGTGCTGTTTACGGTGTTCAAGCAGTTCGACAAGCCCCGCGTTCAGGAAGGCGTCTCCTATTCGCAGTTCATGGACGACGCGAAGAACGGCAAGGTGAAGAGCGTCACCGTTCAAGGGCGGAGCCTGACGGTCACTCCTGCAGACGGCCAAAAGTACCAGATCGTGTCGCCGGGCGACATCTGGATGGTCGGTGATCTGATGAAATACGGCGTTCAGGTGAGCGGCAAAGCCGACGAAGAGCCGAGCGCCTTCATGTCGCTCCTGACCTACCTCGGGCCGACCATTCTCATCATCGCATTCTGGTTTTATATGATGAGACAGATGCAGGGCGGCGGCAAAGGCGGCGCCTTCTCGTTCGGCAAGTCCCGTGCGCGGCTCATCGACGAAAACAACAACGCGATCAATTTCACCGACGTCGCCGGCTGCGATGAAGCGAAGGAAGAGGTTTCCGAACTCGTCGATTTCCTGCGCGATCCGCAAAAGTTCCAGAAGCTCGGCGGGCGTATCCCGCGCGGCGTGCTGCTCGTCGGCCCGCCGGGTACCGGTAAGACGCTGCTCGCCCGTGCGATCGCCGGCGAGGCCAAGGTGCCGTTCTTCAGCATCTCGGGTTCCGACTTCGTCGAAATGTTCGTCGGTGTGGGTGCGGCGCGCGTGCGCGACATGTTCGAGCAGGCCAAGAAGCATGCGCCCTGCATCGTGTTCATCGATGAAATCGACGCCGTGGGCCGTCATCGCGGCGCCGGCATGGGCGGTGGCAACGACGAGCGCGAACAGACGCTGAATCAGATGCTCGTCGAGATGGACGGCTTCGAGGCCAACTCGGGCGTCATCGTCATCGCTGCCACGAACCGCTCCGATGTGCTCGACAAAGCGCTGCTGCGCCCGGGCCGTTTCGACCGCCAGGTGTATGTCGGTCTGCCCGATATCCGCGGCCGCGAGCAGATCATGAAGGTGCACCTGCGCAAGGTGCCGATCGCGAACGACGTCGACGCAGCCGTCATTGCACGCGGCACGCCGGGCTTCTCGGGCGCCGATCTGGCTAACCTCGTCAACGAGGCTGCGCTGTTTGCGGCACGTCGCGGCAAGCGCATCGTCGAAATGCAGGACTTCGAAGACGCGAAAGACAAGATCTTCATGGGTCCGGAGCGCAAGTCGGCCGTGATCCGCGAGGAAGCGAAACGTGCCACGGCTTACCACGAAGCAGGGCATGCCGTCGTCGCGAAGCTGTTGCCGAAGGCCGATCCGGTGCACAAGGTTACGATCATCCCGCGCGGCCGCGCGCTGGGCGTGACGTGGCAGCTGCCCGAGCACGACAACGAGACCTACTCGAAGGACTATCTGCTCGACCGTCTGGCGATCCTGTTCGGCGGGCGCGTGGCCGAGGAAGTATTCCTGAACCTGATCAGCACGGGTGCGTCGGACGACTTCAACAAGGCGACGCAAACGGCGCGTGCGATGGTGACGCGCTTCGGGATGTCGGACGAAATGGGTCCGATGGTCTACTCGGAAGACGACAACGAGGCATCCCCGTTCGGTCGCGGCTTCACGCGCGCAATCTCGGAAGCCACGCAACAGAAGGTCGACGCCGAGATCCGGCGCCTGCTCGACGAGCAGTACAAGCTCGCGCGCCGTCTGCTCGAGGAGAACCGTGACAAGGTCGAGGCCATGACGGCCGCGCTCATGGAATGGGAAACGATCGACGCCGACCAGATCAACGACATCATGGCAGGCCGTCCGCCGCGCTCGCCGAAGGGCTCGCCGTCGGCCGACGCCTCGTCGGGCAGCAGCGGCAGCCCGGGCGCCGAGGTGCGCCCCGGTAGCGCCGCAGCACCGGCGTGACAAACTGAAGATGTCCCTCGCGGGCCGGTGCGGATGAGCGCACCGGCCCGTTTCATTTATTTGCCGCGCTGATCTGTGTGGCCTGCTCGCGCCGTGGGCTGCCCCAAACGGCGCGCTTGTTGCCCGTAGCGCTCTCTGATTCGAATTGCCGCGCGTTCGCGCCTTCCCGCCCGTGTCGAATACGTCCCCTCTGGATTTGCCGCTACCCGAGCCGCTTCAATGCGGCCGCTTCACGATCAGTTTCGAGCGTCCGCGTGTCATGGGTATTCTCAATGTCACGCCCGATTCGTTTTCCGACGGCGGCCGCTATACAGCCCGCGATGCCGCGCTCAAACGCGCCGAGCAGATGATTGCCGACGGGGTCGACCTCATCGACATCGGCGGAGAATCGACGCGCCCCGGTGCGCCGCCGGTACCTCTCGACGAGGAGCTCGAGCGTGTCGTGCCGATCGTCGAGGCGCTCGTCGGCGCCGGCGTGCCGCTATCGATCGATACCTATAAGCCCGAAGTCATGCGCGCGACGCTCGCAGCCGGCGCCGATCTCATCAACGACATCTGGGGCCTGCGGCGCCCGGGCGCGGTCGAGGCCGTGCGCGACAGTCGTTGCGGGGTCTGCGTCATGCATATGCTTGGCGAGCCACAGACGATGCAGCGCGGCGAGCCCGAATATGGCGATGTGGTCGACGACGTTCGCACGTTCTTGCAGGAGCGGGTCGATGCGTTGATGGCGGCGGGGGTCGCGAAGGCCAGAATCTGTGTAGACCCCGGTTTCGGTTTCGGCAAGGCGACGCTCGCGCATAATTACGCGTTGCTCGCTCGGCTCGCGCAGACAGTACCCCGAGCCGGGGAAGGCGCAGCGCCGTTTCCGCTGCTCGCGGGCATGTCGCGCAAATCGATGCTGGGCGCCGTGACGGGCGCCTCGGTACCCGAAGCCCGGGTGGCAGCGAGTGTTGCAGCGGCGGTCTGCGCGTTCGAGCGCGGCGCGGCGATCGTGCGGGTGCACGACGTCGCTCAGACCGTCGATGCATTGAAGGTATGGCTGGCCGTGCGCGATGCCGCGGGCGTCCGTCATTGATAGCAAATCAAAGAGAAAACAGGATAACCATCGAATGGCACGTCGTTATTTCGGTACCGATGGGGTGCGCGGCAAGGTCGGCGAGGCCCCGATCACGCCCGACTTCGTATTGCGCTTGGGTTATGCGGCCGGCAAGGTGCTGGCCGGTGCGGACCGTTGGGCCAAGGCGGGAACGCGGCCCACGGTATTGATCGGCAAGGACACGCGTGTCTCGGGCTACATGCTCGAAGCCGCGCTCGAATCGGGCTTTTCGGCAGCCGGCGTCGACGTCATGTTGGCCGGCCCGATGCCGACCCCCGGCGTCGCGTACCTGACGCGTGCGTTGCGCCTCGCAGCGGGTGTCGTCATCAGCGCTTCTCATAACCCGTACTACGACAACGGCATCAAGTTCTTCAGTGCCGACGGGAACAAGCTGCCCGACGAAGTCGAGCTTGCCATCGAGCAGCAGCTCGAAGCGCCGCTCGCCTGCGCGTCGTCGGAGCAACTGGGCAAGGCGCGGCGCCTCGACGACGCGGCAGGCCGGTACATCGAGTTCTGCAAGAGCACGTTTCCGGCGGCCTACGATCTGCACGGCTTGAAGCTCGTCGTCGATTGCGCGCACGGCGCAGCCTACGACATCGCACCGCACGTGTTCCACGAGCTAGGCGCCGATGTCGTGCCGATCGGCGTCGCGCCGAACGGCTTCAACATCAACGACGGCGTCGGCGCCACGGCGCCCGATGCGCTCGTGCGCGCGGTGCGCGCGAACCACGCCGATCTCGGCATCGCGCTCGACGGCGACGCCGACCGCTTGCAGGTCGTCGATTCGACCGGGCGGCTCTATAACGGCGACGAACTGCTCTACGTACTCGTTAAAGACCGGATTGCGACGGCCGGCCGTGTGGATGGGGCGGTCGGTACGCTGATGACGAACATGGCGGTCGAAGTCGCGCTCAAGCGCGAGGGCGTCGAGTTCGTCCGGGCCGCCGTGGGCGATCGTTATGTGCTGGAACAGCTGCGCGAACGCGGCTGGCAGCTCGGTGCCGAAGGCTCGGGCCATATTCTCGCACTCGATCGGCATACGACCGGCGACGGCATCATCTCGGCGTTGCTCGTGCTGGCGGCCATCAAGCGCAGCGGTGCTTCGCTTGCCCAACTGCTGCAAGGCGTGACGTTGTTCCCGCAACACCTGATCAACGTCCGTATGCGCCCGGGCGCGCAATGGAAGGAAAGTGCGGCGATCCGCCAGGCGGTCAGCCAGGCCGAAGCTGCGCTCGACGGCTCCGGCCGCGTGCTGATCCGGGCATCGGGCACCGAGCCCGTGCTGCGCGTCATGGTGGAGGCGAGCGAGCGCGAGGCTGCCGTGCGTCACGCGCAGGACATCGCCCGCGCCGTCGAACAGGCGACCGGCTGAGTCGCAAAAAGAACGCCGTCGGCCGAAAAAGGCTGTTGCCGGCGGCGTTTTTCTCCTATCTTTTGTCATATTCGCACCCGGTCGCTACGTGCCAGGTTTGCGGTCAATTCCCTCGTATCTTTTCGCAACTACGCTCAACCTGCTTTCAATCGGTAAGCGGGGTGTCACATCGCCTTCATCGACCGTCATATTACTGTCACAGTAACGACCTACTCTTCGCGGTGTCGAATCCATCCGACCACACCACTAGGGGTTAATCCATGAAATTGATGCACACCGTGTTTGCCGGCGTGGCCGGCGCGCTCTTCGCGATTGCAGCGCAAGCCGCCGACATTACGGGGGCGGGCAGCACGTTCGCAGCACCGATCTACACGAAGTGGGCCGATGCCTACCAGAAGTCGGGCGGCGGCAAGGTCAACTATCAAGGCATCGGTTCGTCGGGCGGGATCAAGCAGATCAACGCCAAGACCGTCGATTTCGCCGGTTCCGACGCGCCGCTGAAGGACGACGAACTCGCGAAGGCCGGCCTCTTCCAATTCCCGACCGTTGTCGGCGGCGTCGTGCCGGCCGTCAACCTTCCGGGTATCGCCGCAGGCAAGCTGACGCTGTCGGGCCCGGTCCTGGCCGACATCTATCTCGGCAAGATCAAGAAGTGGAACGATCCGGAAATCGCCGCGCTGAACAAGGGCGTGACGCTGCCGGACACCGATATCGCCGTGGTGCGTCGCGCCGACGGGTCGGGTACGAGCTTCATTTGGACGAACTACCTGTCGAAGGTCAGCCCCGAGTGGAAGTCGAAGGTCGGCGAAGGCACGACGGTCAGCTGGCCCACGGGTACGGGCGGCAAGGGCAACGACGGCGTTGCCGCATTCGTGCAGCGTCTGCCGGGCGCGATCGGCTACGTCGAGTGGGCCTATGCAAAGCAGAATCACATGACGTACGTGGCGATGAAGAACGAGTCGGGCGCTGTCGTTGAGCCGGACACGGACACGTTCAAGGCTGCCGCTGCCGGGGCCGACTGGAAGAAGTCGTTCTACCAGATCCTCACGAACGAGCCGGGCAAGAACGCATGGCCGGTCGTCGGCGCAACGTTCGTGCTGCTGCACACGGCGCAGGACAAGCCGGAGCAAGGCAAGGAAACGCTGAAGTTCTTCGACTGGGCGTTCAAGAACGGCCAAAGCGCAGCCGATTCGCTCGACTACATCTCGCTGCCGCAGTCGGTCGTGAGCGAGATCCGCACGCAGTGGAAGGAGAAGGTGAAGGACGCTTCGGGCAAGGCGCTGGCTGAGTAATCAGGCGCGACACCCGAACGAGACGCCCGGCCAGGTGGCAACACCGGGCCGGGCATCCGCATCGGTAGCGCGCTTCGCTCGCGCGCGGAATCACGATACAGGTTGATATGTCCGATATCCCATTGAAGGCAACGCCGCCCGGCGGCCACGCACAGCGTGCGCCCAGCCATTTCGGCGATATTGCGTTCGGCACGCTGACGCTTTTGGCCGCGATTCTCACGCTGTTGCTGCTCGGCGGCATCATCGTTTCGCTGATCATCTCGTCGCTGCCGTCGATCCACAAGTTCGGCCTCAGCTTCCTTTGGACAGCTCAATGGGATCCGCCGAGCGACCAATTCGGTGCGCTCGTCCCGATTTACGGCACGATCGCAACGTCGCTGATCGCGCTCGTGATCGCGGTGCCCGTCAGCTTCGGCATCGCGCTCTTTCTCACCGAACTCTCGCCGGTCTGGCTGCGCCGCCCGCTCGGCATC
This sequence comes from uncultured Trinickia sp., assembly GCA_966431825.1. GTDB lineage: Bacteria > Pseudomonadota > Gammaproteobacteria > Burkholderiales > Burkholderiaceae > Trinickia. The sequence continues at coordinate 2,989 of CBJMQH010000063.1, read as the reverse complement.
GCCATCGAACTGCTGGCGGCGATCCCCTCGATCGTCTACGGCATGTGGGGGCTGCTCGTCTTCGCGCCGATCTTCGCCACCTATTTTCAAAAGCCCATCGGGATCGTGCTCGGTTCGATCCCGTTCGTCGGCGCGCTGTTCCAGGGCCCGCCGATCGGTATCGGCCTGCTCTGCGCCGGCGTGATCCTCGCGATCATGATCATTCCGTATATCTCCGCGGTCATGCGCGACGTGTTCGAAGTCACGCCCGTGCTGCTCAAGGAGTCCGCTTATGGGATCGGTTGCACGACCTGGGAAGTCATGTGGAAAATCGTGCTGCCGTTCACGAAGAACGGCGTGATCGGCGGTGTCATGCTCGGGCTCGGCCGCGCGCTGGGCGAGACGATGGCCGTGACGTTCGTCATCGGCAACACGAACCTGCTCGACAGCCCGTCGCTGTTCGCGCCGGGTAACAGCATCACGTCGGCCCTCGCGAACGAGTTCGCCGAAGCGAACCCCGGCCTGCATACGTCGGCGCTGATGGAGCTCGGCCTGATCCTCTTCGTCATCACGTTCATCGTGCTGGCTATCTCGAAGCTGATGCTGCTGCGCCTCGAAAAGTCGGAGGGCACGAAATGAGCCGGCCCGCCATGCAAGTACCGGGCACCGCGAGCCCCGAAATTCTCGCCGCCACGCGCGACCGTCTGCAGCGCCGGCGGCGTGCAACGAACGCCGTTGCGTTGACACTCTCGCTCGCCGCGATGGGCTTCGGGCTCATCTGGCTCGTCTGGATTCTCTATACCACGCTGCGCCTTGGCGTCGGCGGCCTGTCCGTCTCGCTCTTCACGGAGGCGACGCCGCCCGCGAACACCGAGGGCGGCGGTCTCTCGAACGCGATCGTCGGCAGCCTCGTGCTCGTGGGTGTCGCCACCTGCGTCGGCACACCGATCGGCGTACTGGCCGGCGTCTATCTGGCGGAGTACGGCAAGAAGGGCTGGCTCGCGAGCGTGACGCGCTTCATCAACGACATTCTGCTGTCGGCACCGTCGATCGTCGTCGGCTTGTTCGTCTATGCACTCGTCGTGAAGCGGATGGGGCACTTCTCCGGCTGGGCCGGCGCGATCGCGCTTGCGCTGCTTCAGATCCCGATCGTGATCCGCACGACCGAGAACATGCTGAACCTGGTGCCGAACGCGCTGCGCGAAGCCGCGTTCGCACTCGGTGTGCCGAAGTGGAAGATGATCATGTCGATCACGCTGAAGGCATCGATGGCCGGTGTCGTCACGGGCATTCTGCTCGCCGTCGCACGGATCGCAGGCGAAACGGCGCCGCTCTTGTTCACGGCGATGTCGAACCAGTTTTTCTCGGCGGACATGAATCAGCCGATCGCGAACCTGCCCGTCACGATCTTCAACTTTGCAATGAGCGCCTTCCCACGGTGGCAGTCGCTCGCCTGGGCGGGGGTTTTCCTGATCACGCTTGCCGTGCTGGGGCTCAATATCCTCGCACGTACCCTGTTTTCGAAGAAGTGAATCCGCGGAGCGCATGATGAACATGGCAGAGAGTCAAATTTCCCAAATCGAGCGCCCCGCGGCGCCCGCCGGTTTCGATCCGGCGCAATCGGGGCGCTCGCTGGCCCCGACGCGGCCGAAGATCGAGGTGCGCAACCTGAACTTCTTCTACGGCAAGTACCACGCCCTGAAGAACATCAACATGCAGATTCCCGAAGGGAAGGTGACCGCGTTCATCGGTCCGTCGGGTTGCGGCAAATCCACGCTGCTGCGCACGTTCAACAAGATGTTTGCCCTCTACCCGGAGCAGCGCGCCGAGGGCGAGATCATGATGGACGGCGAAAACCTGCTCACGACGAAGCGCGATATCTCGCTGCTGCGTGCGCGGGTGGGCATGGTGTTCCAAAAGCCGACACCGTTCCCGATGTCGATTTATGACAACATCGCGTTCGGTGTCAAAATGTTCGAGTCGCTCTCGCGCTCGGAAATGGACGACCGCGTCGAATGGGCGCTCACGAAGGCCGCGCTCTGGACCGAGGTCAAGGACAAGCTGCATCAGAGCGGTTATGGCCTCTCGGGCGGTCAGCAGCAGCGCCTGTGCATCGCACGCGGTATCGCGATTCGCCCCGAAGTGCTGCTGCTCGATGAGCCGTGCTCGGCGCTCGACCCGATCTCGACGGGCCGCGTCGAAGAACTGATCGCCGAACTGAAGAACGACTACACGGTCGTGATCGTCACGCACAACATGCAGCAGGCTGCGCGTTGCTCCGACTACACCGGGTACATGTATCTCGGAGAACTGATCGAATTCGGCGACACCGAGAAGATCTTCATCAAGCCGGTCCGCAAGGAAACCGAGGATTACATCACCGGCCGCTTCGGCTGAAGTCAAGGAGTCAACGATGTCCGACAAGCATCTGTCGAGTCAATTCGACGCCGATCTGAACCTCGTTTCGTCGAAGGTGCTCGAGATGGGCGGCCTCATCGAGGCTCAGATCACGCGTGCGATGCATGCGCTCAACGATTTCGACGTCGATGTCGCCGATCAGGTCATCGCCGCCGAAGAGACGGTCAACCAGATGGAAGTCGATATCGACGAAGAGTGCAGCAACGTGATCGCGCGCCGCCAGCCGGCCGCACGCGATCTGCGCCTGTTGCTCGCCATCTCGAAGACCATCACGAACCTGGAACGCGCAGGCGACGAGGCCGAGAAGATCGCCAAGCGCGTGAAGCGTCTCGTCGAAGACGGCACGGCACGCACGGTCAATATTTCGGAGATCAAAGTGTCGGGCGACATGGCGGTGTCGATCCTGCGCCGCGCGCTCGACGCGTTTGCGCGGCTCGACACGGTGGCCGCTGCGCAAATCGTGCGCGACGACAAGGCGATCGACGAAGAATTCCGTGCGTTCGTGCGCAAGCTCGGGACGTACATGATGGAAGACCCGCGCACGATTTCGGCCGGGCTCGAGTACCTGTTCATCGCCAAGGCGATCGAGCGG
>CBJMQH010000062.1:0-15063 GCA_966431825.1 uncultured Trinickia sp. | reverse complement strand
TGCCATTCATTCCCTCTTTACCACCGCTATTTGCCAAGTTCTGTTGCCTCGTTGCCCCAACCCCAGCCCAACGTTTCACCGTAACGGTATTCGTGCGACAGTTCATCGAGCTTTTGCTTGAGCCCCGGATCGAGCGCCACATCGAGCGCTGCCAGCGTCTCGTCCAACTGCTCGGGCCGGCTCGCTCCGAGAATCACAGAAGTGACCATCGGGTTCGCGAGCACCCAGGCCACCGCAGCCTTCGGCATCGACAAACCCGAATCGGCCAATACTTCACGCAAGGCCTCGACAGTCGCGAATTCGCGCTCGTGCCAATAACGATCCTGGTACAGCTGCCCGGCCGTACCGACCGTGAATCGGCCCGAAGGCGTCGCATCCCGCCGATGTTTGCCTGTCAACATCCCGCCGGCCAATGGGTTGTAAGGCAGCACAGCCAACTGCTCGTCTTGCGCAAGCGGCAGCAGTTCGCGTTCGATCTGACGAAAAAGCAGGTTGTAGCGCGGCTGCACGGAAACGAAGCGTGCCGTACGCAGCACGTCGGCGCGCCCGAGCGCCGTCGCAAGCCGATAAGCAAGGAAATTCGATACGCCGACATAACGTGCCCGGCCCGACCGTACGATGATGTCGAGCGCTTCGAGCGTTTCATCGAGCGGCGTCGTGCGGTCGTCGGAATGCAGCTGGTACAGATCGACATAATCGGTACCGAGCCGCCGCAGCGAAGCATCGATCGCATCGAGCAGGTGCTTGCGCGACGCACCTTCGTCCCAAGGCGACGGTCCCATTTTGCCGACCGCCTTCGTCGCCAGCACGAAGCTGCTTCGCTTGCCCTGCAGCCAACGCCCGACGATTTCCTCGGTACGGCCCACGCGTTCCAGCCCGCCACCGAGCGGATAGACGTCGGCCGTGTCGATAAACGTGACACCGGCCTCTGCCGCCCGCTCGAGGATCGGCACGGCATTGGCTTCATCGATCTGAAATCCGAACGTCATCGTGCCGAGGCACAGACGTGAGACGGTAAGGCCCGTGCGGCCGAGCTTGCGGTATTCCATGGCATGTCCTCGAAGATGAGCTTGCGGCACCTGCAAAGGACAAAAGCATAGTGTGCCTCGCCGGCGTGCGTCGGCGAGGCGCGCTTCTCACCGCAGCGATGCTCAAGTATGAACGGCAGCGAGCGCTTCGGCCATACACCATGCCTCGTAGTCAGCACGCGTCCACTCGAGTGCCACCGCAATGCGACGCGTGCCTTCCCGGATCTTCGGCTTGTGCAGCGTCAGCACCAGCGCGTCGATTGCGGGCCACCTGCGAAACGACAGCACCGCCAACTCGGCTGCCAGCGTCTCCAGGAGCCGCGTGTGCGGCTTCGCGGCGAGGAAGTCGCTCAGCACCGAGCAATATCGCTCGTAGTCGATCCAGTCCTGTTCGCCACCTTCCGACGGAGCGGCACGATAGCTCAGCCGTGCATCGACCACGACCCTCTGGGCCGCCAACTGCTCGTGTGCATGCACCCCGACGCGCGTAGTCGCGATGAGTTCGTCGACGAGGACGTGCCAGCCGCGCATCGCGCGCGAGGCGGCCACCACGAACGGTTCGCCCGGCTTCACGAGACGAGCGGCGCCGCGGCGTCGAGCATGATTCGGCAGAAATAGTCGGCGAAGCTGCGGCGCACGACCAGTTCATAGGTATCGTCGGCCGTCGGCAGAAGCACGATCGACGCCTTGAAGTAATGGCTCTGCGCGCACTGCCCGGGCGAGAACGCACGCGGATGCAGGTCCAGCGGACAGCCGCGCGCAAGCACGTCGCGCACGCGCGTGCCGCTCGCTTCGAGCACCGTGTAGCCGCTGCCGACGTCTACCGCCGAGGCGTACAAGCCGCCAAATGCTGCCCCGAGCTTCGGTGCAAGCGTAGAAGACTGCACGTCGACGGAGCGTACGAGCCACTCGTCGGGTCCGAGCCACAGCACGTCGCAGGTGCCCCCGTGCACGACCGTGTTCGGCGCAAGCGGCAGCTTGACACCGAGCGCCGCCTCGGCCGCGGCCAGAAACGCGGCATCCCGCGCATCGCCGCGCACGTTCACGAGTTCGAGAAACGGCCGCTCGCGCAGCCGGAACGCGTTCGAGCGCAGCGCTTCGTGCGCGCCGAGCAGATCGTGGACGCCGACGAGCGGCGATTCGAGCCGGCCCTGCGCGCCGACGCCCGGCGCATTGCTTCGATTGTCATTCCACATGTTGCCGCACTCCTTCCACGTCGTAGAACACGGGACTCGAAATCGTGGCCGTCACAGGCTTGCCGCCGCCCATGTCGATCGACACTTTCTGCCCCATCTTGCCGAGTCCGCCCTTCACCACGGCTAGCGCGATAGAGCGCTTCAGAATCGGACTGTAGTAGCTCGAGGTCACATGGCCGAGCATCGGCAGCGGCGAGGCCGCGACTTGCCCGGCAGCCGGCCCGTTGATGCCTTCCGGCAGGATCTGGCTCCCTTCGGGCAGCACGCACGACGGATCGTCGGTCAGCAGTCCGACGAACTGTTTGCGGCCCTCCTTCGCCGTGTCCGAGCGCGTGAGCGAGCGCTTGCCGAGGCAGTCCTTCGTCTTCGCGACGAGTCCGCCCATACCCAAATCGAACGGCGTGATCGATCCGTCGGTGTCCTGACCGACGATGATGTAGCCCTTCTCCGCGCGCAGCACGTGCATCGTTTCCGTGCCGTACGGGGTGATGTCGAATTCCGCGCCTGCCGCCATCAGCGCTTCCCAAACCGCCCGACCTGCGTTCGCCGGCACGTTGACCTCATAGGCAAGCTCGCCCGAGAAGCTGATCCGCATGACACGCGACGCCACGCCGGCCACCGTGCCTTCACGGTAAGTCATGAACGGGAAAGCCTCGTTCGCGAAGTCGATGTCGCGGCACACCTTCTGCAGGACCTTCCGGCTGTTCGGACCGACAACGGCGAACGTTGCCCAGTGATCGGTGACCGAGGTCATGCGGACCTTCATATCCGGCCACTCGGTCTGCAACCACCGCTCGAGCCAGGTCAGGACGCGTGCGGCACCGCCCGTCGTCGTCGACATCATGTAGTGCTGCTCGCCCAGGCGAACGGTCACGCCGTCGTCGAACACCATCCCGTTCTCGTCGAGCATCAGGCCGTAGCGGCACTTGCCGACTTCGAGCTTCGACCACGGGTTCGTGTAGACCCAGTTCAGCAGCTTCGCAGCGTCGGGCCCCTGAATATCGATCTTCCCGAGCGTCGACGCATCGAGGATCCCGACGCTCTGCCGCACGGCAAGACATTCGCGCGCCACAGCCGCATGCAGATCTTCGCCGGCCTTCGGGAAGTACCAGGGGCGCTTCCAGTTGCCGACGTCCTCGAACATCGCGCCGTTTTCGACATGCCACTCGTGAATGCAGGTCTTGCGGATCGGATCGATGAAGTCGCCGATCTCGCGGCCGGCAATCGCGCCGAACGTCACGGGGGTGTAGTTCGGCCGGAATGTGGTCGTTCCCGTTTCCGGAATCGACTTGCCGAGGGCCGCCGCAAGGATCGCCATGCCGTTGATGTTGCCGAGCTTGCCCTGATCGGTGCCGAAGCCCATCGCCGTGTAGCGCTTCACGTGCTCGACCGATTCGAACCCTTCGCGGGCGGCGAGCAGGATGTCGGCGGCCGATACATCGTTCTGGAAGTCGACGAACTGCTTGGGCCCACGCGCCGCTTGTTCGTGGCTGCCCACGAGCCAAAGCGGCAGCAACGGCGCCTCCTTCAGGTCGGGCACCTGCGGCGCGGCGGGCCGTTCCGCTTTCAATCCGACCGACCGGGCCGCCTCGATGCCCGCGTCGAGCGCAAGGCGCAGCCCGCGCGCAAGCCCGAACTCGCCGGCAGCCGCACCGACACTCACTTCCGCCTGCACGGCCTTGCCCGGCACGAAGCAGGCTTTTTCGTCATGCCAATGTGCCTTGCCGCCGGACTGCGCGAACAGGTGCAGCACAGGGCTCCAGCCGCCCGACATCGCCACGAGATCGCAAGCGATGCTCGCTTGACGCGCACCCACCTTGCCATTGGCATAGCCGGCGATTTCGACCGACGACACCCGCCATTTGCCACGGGCCTGCGTGATAACGGCATTGTTCATGACCGTCACGCCATGACGACGCGCCGCAGCCGGCAAGGAGCCGTCGGACAACGCGCGCGGATCCACCACGGTCACCTTGGCACCGCTCGCCTTCAGATCGAGTGCGCATTGGTAACCGTCATCGTTGTTCGCGAAGACCACAGCCTCGCGGCCCGGCAACACGCCGAAACGGTGGATATAGGTCGAGACGGCCGAGGCCAGCATGATGCCCGGCAAATCGTTGTTGCCGAATACGAGCGGCCGCTCGTGAGCGCCCGTCGCCAACACGACGCGCTTCGTTCGGACCTTCCAGACGAGTTCGCGCGTGCCCTTGCGCATCGAAACCGGAAGATGATCGGTCAACCGCTGCACGACCGTTACAAGGTTGTGGTCCTGATAGCCGAACGCCGTGCTGCGCGTGAGGATCTTCACATCGGGCATCGCTGCGAGCGCCGCCTCGATTTTCTCGACCCACTGCGACGCGGGCTTGCCGTCGATCTGTGCGCGGCACGACAGCAGACTGCCGCCGAGCTCCCGTTGATCGTCGACAAGGATCACGCGTGCACCGGCCTGCCCGGCTGCGTAGGCGGCGGCGAGCCCCGACGGCCCACCGCCGACCACGAGCACGTCGCAGTGCGCGAAGCACTTGTCGTAGCGGTCGGCATCGGTCGTTTCGGGCGCACGCCCGAGCCCGGCGGCCTCGCGGATCTTTTCTTCATACTTGGGCCACCACTTGCGCGGCCACATGAACGTCTTGTAATAGAAGCCGGCGGGAATGAAGCGCGCGATCTTCTGGTTCACGGCGAGCCGATCGTTCTCGATCGAAGGCACCGCGTTGACGCTCGTCGCAACAAGCCCCTGGTAGAGCTCGATTTCGGTCGCACGCGCGTTCGGCACGGTATAGGCACCGCGCTCGAGCTGCACGACGGCGTTCGGCTCTTCGACACCAGCCGTCACAATCCCGCGCGGACGGTGGTATTTCCAGCTACGTGCGACGAAATGCACACCGTTCGCGAGCAGCGCGGAGGCGAGCGTGTCGCCTTGATAGCCCTGGTAGCTGCGGCCGTTGAACGTGAACGTGAGCGGAATGGCACGGTTGATCCGGCCGCCGGTGCCGAGACGGTCTTTCTGAGTGCTCATTACTTTTTGTCTCCTTGCGCCGCATGACTTTCCGCACCGGCGCCTTGCTGTTCGCGCGCCGATCCGAATTGTTCGTATCCCTGAATGGCGTAGGTCACCGTGTCACGCGTGACCTTGAACCAACGCCGGCAGCCTTGCGCGTGCAACCACTGCTCGCGGTGCACGCCGCGCGGGTTGTGCCGCATGAACAGGTAGTCGCCCCATTCGCGATCGCTGAGTTTCTCCGGTTCGAGCGGCCGGGCGATATCGGCTTCGCCGCCGCAGCTGAACTCCGATTCGGCGCGCGGACCGCACCAGGGGCATTCGATCAACAGCATCTCTTTCTCCTTGAACGCGTTCAGTGCGCCACCGCAGCGGCACCGTGTTCGTCGATGAGGTGGCCGGTGTAGAACCGGTCCAGCGAAAACGGCGCATTCAGCGGGTGAGGGGCGTCGTGTGCGATCGTGTGGGCGAAGACCCAGCCCGAGCCCGGCGTGGCCTTGAAACCGCCCGTGCCCCAGCCGCAGTTGAAATACAGCCCCTTCACGTCGGTCTTGCTGATGATCGGGCACGCGTCGGGCGATACGTCGACGATGCCGCCCCACTGGCGATTCATCCGCACACGCGAGAAGACCGGGAACATTTCGACGATCGCCTGCAACGTGCCTTCGATCACGTGGAAGCTGCCGCGCTGCCCGTAGCCTGCGTATTGATCGATGCCCGCCCCGATCACAAGGTCGCCCTTGTCGGACTGGCTGATGTAGGCGTGCACCGCGTTCGACATCACAACGGTATTGACGACCGGCTTGATCGGCTCGGAGACGAGCGCCTGCAACGGGTGGCTCTCGATCGGCAGACGGATGCCCGCCATGTCGGCGATCGTCGTCGTGTTGCCGGCCGCCACGACAGCGACCTTCTTCGCCTTGATGAAGCCTTTCACCGTATCGACGCCGACGACGGCCCCGCCCTCGCGGCGAATACCGGTGACCTGGCAGTTCTGACTGATGTCGACACCGTGCGAATCGGCGCCGCGTGCGAAGCCCCAGGCAACCGCGTCGTGGCGGGCGACGCCGCCGCGCCGCTGGAACGACGCCCCGAGTACCGGGTAGCGCGCATTCAGGTTAATCGTCGGCTCGATTTCCTTGATCTGCTCGGGCGTCAGGAATTCTGCGTCGACGCCATTGAGCCGGTTCGCGTTCACGCGACGCATCGTGTCGCGTACGTCCTGCAGCGTATGGGCAAGGTTCATCACGCCCCGCTGGCTGAACATCACGTTGTAGTTCAGATCCTGCGAGAGGCCTTCCCAGAGTTTCATGGCCTTCTCGTACAACGCGGCCGATTCGTCCCACAGATAGTTCGAGCGGATGATTGTCGTATTTCGGGCCGTGTTGCCGCCGCCGATCCAGCCCTTTTCGAGCACGGCGATGTTGCGCACGCCGTGCTCTTTGGCCAGGTAGTAGGCCGTGGCCAGACCGTGGCCGCCGCCGCCGACGATGACCACGTCGTACTCGCGCTTCGGCTCGGGGCTGCGCCATTGGCGCTCCCAGTTCTCGTGGTACGACAGACCGTTGCGCACCAGACTGAATATAGAAAAGCGGCTCATGGCGTTCCTTCCTTTAACATTCGATGACGTTCACGGCGAGCCCGCCGCGCGACGTCTCCTTGTATTTGGTCTTCATATCGGCCCCCGTTTCGCGCATCGTCTTGATGACCGAATCGAGCGAGACGTAGTGCTGACCGTCCCCCTTGAGCGCCATGCGCGAAGCATTGAGCGCCTTGATCGCGCCCATCGCGTTGCGTTCGATGCAGGGAATCTGCACGAGCCCGCCGACGGGGTCGCAGGTCATGCCCAGGTTGTGCTCCATGCCGATCTCGGCCGCGTTCTCAACCTGCTGCGGCGTGCCGCCCATGACGGCTGCCAGTGCCGCAGCGGCCATCGAACAGGCCACGCCGACCTCGCCCTGACAACCGACCTCGGCGCCCGAAATCGATGCGGTCTCCTTATAAATGATGCCGATTGCGGCGGCAGTCAGCAGAAAATCGACGATTCCGTCTTCGTTCGCGCCCGGCACGAACTTGACGTAGTAGTGCAGAACCGCGGGAATGACGCCCGCCGCACCGTTGGTGGGTGCCGTGACGATGCGGCCGCCCGCGGCGTTCTCTTCGTTCACGGCCATCGCATACAAATTGACCCAATCGAGCATGGAGAGCGGGTCGCGCAGCGACTCCTCGGAGCGCGCGCGCAGGCGGCGATAGAGATCGGCAGCGCGGCGTTTCACGCGCATCGGCCCCGGCAGTTCGCCGTCGCGCTGGCAACCGCGCTCGACGCAGGCAGCCATCGTGCGCCAGATGGCGAGCAGCCCCGCCTTCACCGCTTCGGGAGACCGGCTCACGCATTCGTTGCGCATCGCGACTTGCGCGATCGAGAGGCCGCTGTCTTGACACGCACGCATCAAATCGGCGCCCGTGCGAAACGGATACGGCACTTCGCCGGCGCCGGGCACGCCGTTCACGCGGTCGCCGTCGCGGTTCACCACGAAGCCGCCGCCGACCGAGTAATATTCCTTTTCCACGAGCAGTTGACCGTTCTCGTCGAACGCCTGGAAGCGCATGCCGTTCGAATGGACGACGTTGGTTCCGCTCAGCAGCTTGCGATAGAACGCGACGTCCTCTTTCTCCTCGAAGCGAATTGCAACGCGACCGCCCAGCAACAGCGATTTCTCGCGGCGGATTTCGGCAAGGCGCGGCTCGATCAGATCCGGATCGATGACATCAGGCAAATGACCTTCGAGCCCCAGCAACACGGCCTTGTCGGTGCCGTGGCCTTTGCCGGTCGCCCCGAGCGAGCCGTAGAGCTCGGCCTTCACGCGGCGCACGTAGCCAAGCAGGTTCGCATCTTCGACATGCGAGACGAAACGGCACGCGGCGATCATCGGCCCGACTGTATGCGAGCTCGATGGGCCTACGCCGATCTTGAACAAATCGAATACGCTGACGTTCATGAGGCAATCTCAGGGTTCGACTACGGGGTCTTATTGGCCCGAAACACACTACTTAGGGGTCCAACGCATGGACGTCAGTAGACCAAAGCGTAAAATCGGCCGATAGAACAAAAACGGCATCGCTGTGGGATGCCGTCGCCAACCCAGAAACAAACCCATGATTGCTGTCGAACCACCACCGCTCACCGCTCTGCCTCCGAAGGAGCGAATTCGATTCGGCATCGTGCTGCTGCCGAATTTCACGCTGACGGCCTTTTCCGGGTTCGTGGACATGCTGCGCCTGTCCGCCGACGAGGGCGACCACAGCAAGCCCGTTCGCTGCGCCTGGAGCGTGGTCGGCAAAACGCGTTCGCCCGTGCGCGCAAGCTGCGGGATCCAGATCACGCCATGGGAAACGTTCGACGAAGCCGAGCCGTTCGACTATGTCGTCGTGGTCGGGGGATTGCTGCACTCCGCCCCCCAAGCCGATGAAGAGACGCTTGAATTCGTGCGCAAGGCGGCGCGCGGCAATACGACGATCGTGGGCATCTGCACGGGCGTCTTCGCGCTCATGCGCGCCGGCGTCCTGGAGCACCATCGCATCTGCGTGAGCTGGTTCCACTACTGGGATTTCATCGAGCGGTTTCCGAGCTGCGACGAGAGCAAGCTCGTGGCCGACCGGCTGTTCGTGATCGACCGCCGGCGCATTACCTGTTCGGGCGGCCGCGCGTCGATCGATGTCGCTGCGGCGATCTTGCTGCGTCACCTCGATCACGCCACCGTGCAAAAGGCACTTCGGATCCTGCTCGTGGGGGAAATGCAGAAGGGCAATGCACCGCAGCCCCATCCGCCGGGCCTCGAACCGGCTACGCACCCGAAGGTCAAGCGCGCAATCCTGCTCATGGAGCAGCATGTCGGGCGCGCATTGCCGCTCGAAGAACTCGCCTGCAAGCTCGATTTATCGCCGCGTCAGCTGGAGCGCCTGTTCAAAGCGCAGACGGGCAAAAGTCCGCAGACCTTCGCGAAGCACATGCGGCTTCGTACCGCGGCATGGCTGTTGACGAGTTCGGACCGGACCGTCGCCGATATCGCAACGAGCTGCGGCTTCTCCGACGCCTCGCACCTGGGCCGGGAATGCCGTAAGCAGTTCGGCATGCCGCCCGTGGCGTTTCGCGAGCAGCGCGCCGCCGCCGAGCGCCTCGATCCGGGCATTCCCGGCGGCGAGGGCGAGGATGGCGGCGGCGATTCGGATTACGAAGGGTTGAGCTCGGCTCAGTGCGATGCGACGTAGGCCTTAACGGCGGTCAAGCCGTCTTTGCCGTCGAGTGTCGTCACCCCGTCGAGCCACTTCGAGAGCACCTGCGGATTCGCCTTGAGCCACTGCGCAGCCGCCTTGTTCGGATCTTCCTTGTTCATGATCGGCATCATCACGTGGTTTTCGATGTCGGTCGTGAATTTAAGATTCGACACGAGCCGAGCCGCATTCGGGCATCGTGCAGCGTAGTCCGGCGGCGTGGCCGTGAACACCTTCGCCTCGCCGTAGTTCGGACCGAATACATCATCGCCACCCGACAGGTAGTCAATCTTCATCTGTACGTTCATCGGATGCGGTTCCCAGCCGAGGAACACGATCCATTGCTTGCTGCGCGCAGCCTTGTTGACTTCGACCAGCATCCCGGCTTCGCTCGACTCGACAAGCTTGAATTTGCCGAGGCCGAATTGGTTGGACTTGATCATCTTGTCGATCAGCGCGTTACCGTCGTTGCCCGGCTCGATGCCATAGATCTTGCCACCGAGCTTGTCGGCGTACTTCTGAATGTCGGCGAACGTCTTCAGGCCGCCGTTGTACACGTAGTCGGGCACGGCAAGCGTGTATTTGGCGCCTGTGAGATTCGGCGAGGCGAGCACCTTGACCTGCCCGGCCTTCACGAACGGGGAGATGATCGGGTCCATCGTCGGCGACCAATAGCCGAGGAACACGTCGATCTGCTTGCTCTTGATGCCGGCGAACGTGATCGGCACCGACGCGATGGTCTTCGTCGGCTGGTAACCGAGCCCTTGGAATACCGTCGATGCAATCCCCGTCGTGGCGGCGATGTCGGTCCACCCCACATCGGCGAAATGCACGGCCCGGCAGCTGGCCGGATCGGCCGCCATCGCGCTCGTCGCCAGGGCGACAGCGAGCGCGCCGCTCGCGAGCTTTACGACTTGCTTCATCGTGACTCTCCTCATTCGACTACGTTTTGATTGACTTCGACAGGGTGCTTAGGTCTGGTTGTTTATCTACGTGCGTACGAGGTGGCGCTTGGGTTCAATGCGCCTGACGCCGTTCGCGGCTCGGCGCGTAGCCGAACTGCGCACGATAGGCCTTGCTGAAATGACACGCCGACTGAAAACCGCACGTCGCGGTGACGTGCGCGATCGATGCATCGGTCGTACGCAGCAGTTCGCGCGCACGCCGCAAACGCAGCGAGAGGTAGTAATGCGTCGGCGATTGGTCGAGGTAGATCTTGAACATGCGCTGCAGGTGCCGCTGAGAGAGCCGCACGAGCCGCGCGAGCTCCTCGAGCGAGAGCGGCTCCTCGATGTTCGCTTCCATCAGGCGCACCACCTCGATCAGTTCCGCACGGGAGAAACCGATACGTGCATCGACCGGAATCGGTTGGTGATCCGAAGCACTGCGGATACGTTCGAGGATGAACTGCGCCGAGACCTGGGCGGCGAGGTTTTCCCCGAGCCGCTCGCCGACCAGATGGAGCATCAGGTCGAGCGGCGCCGTCCCGCCCGTGCAGGTCAAGCGGTCGCGATCGATGACGAAGAGCTCATCGGTAAACTTCACACGGGGGAATTCCCGATGCAGCGACGACATATCCTCCCAGTGAACCGTACAACGGTAGTCGTCGAGCAGCCCGGCGCTCATCAATGCGTACGCGCCCGTGCACAGCGCCCCGAGCGGGACACCGCGCTCGCCGAGTTCGGCGAGCATCGTGCGCACGGTCGCGTCGACGGCGCCGCGAATCTGCGTGCCGCCGCAGACGATCAACACGTCGGGCACGCCCGCCTCGTCGAGCGTCCGCGTGGGCGTGACGGTAACGCCGTTGCTCGCCCGGACCGGGACGCCGTCGGTCGAAACCACCGACCAGCGGTAGTGCGTTGCGCGGCCGACGTAGTTCGTCATGCGCAGGACCTCGACGGCGCTCGTGAACGCGATCATCGAGAAATTCGGCAACGTGAGGAAGCCGAAGTGTTGCGGGTACACCTTGGCGGCTTCGTCACTGATGAGGGCGGAGGCGTTCAAAGTGCGCCTCGCCTTCAGCCTTGAGCGGCCGTCTGTTGTTGCGCGTTGCTGCGCATGCGCATCACGTTGCGCAAGCCCTGGAAGCGCGGTGCCGTGGCGGTACCCGGTGCACGCCCGAAGCTCTCCGTGATGCGGTCGAGAATGATCGCGAGCAGCACGACCGACAGCCCGCTCTCGAATCCGAGCCCGATATCGAGCCTTTGAATGCTTGCAAGCACGTCGTTGCCGAGCCCGCCGGCGCCGACCATCGAGGCGATGATCACCATCGAGAGCGCCATCATGATCGTCTGGTTGACACCTTGCATGATCGAGGGCAGCGCGTTCGGGATCTGGACCTTGGAGAGCAACTGCCACGGCGTACAGCCGAAGGCCTGCCCCGCTTCGACGATCTCGCGGTTCACATGACGAATGCCAAGGCTCGTGAGCCGAACGGCGGGCGGCATGGCGAAGATCACCGTCGAGAGAATCCCCGGAACGCGGCCGAGACCGAACAGCATGGCAGCGGGAATCAGGTAGACGAACGCCGGCATTGTCTGCATCAAGTCGAGAATCGGCCGCACGACGAAGGCCACACGCTTGTCTTTAGCCGTCCAGATTCCGAGCGGGATGCCGAGCACGAGACTGATCAGCGTGGAAGACAGTGTGAGACCGAGCGTCACGACGGTCTGGTCCCAAAAGCCCGTGGCATAGATAAGCAGCAGCGACAGCGTGGTGAACGTGGCGAACCGCCAACCGACGCGCCAGAGCCCGATACAAATGAAGAACGCCATCATGGCCCACATCGGGACGGCTTGCAGGCCGTGTTCAACGAGGGCGGCGAGCCCTTCGATCGCCTTGCCGATCACGTCGAACGTCGCGGCATCATGGTCGAGCAGGTAGTGGACCGATTGGTCGACCCAACTGCCGAG
Organism: uncultured Trinickia sp.; assembly: GCA_966431825.1. Classification (GTDB taxonomy): domain Bacteria; phylum Pseudomonadota; class Gammaproteobacteria; order Burkholderiales; family Burkholderiaceae; genus Trinickia. The sequence goes on along the minus strand of CBJMQH010000062.1, from coordinate 2,657 downwards.
CGGAATCAGTTCAGACATGGTTGCCTCGCGAACGCGTGAGTGCTTGAAGAACGACGGCGCGGTCGACCGAGCCGCAATAGCAGCCGTCGTCGTCGACGACGGGTAATGCGCGCGCGTGCGCGACGACGCGCGAGACGATCTGATCGAGCGTGGCCGCGCGCGAGATGCATTCGACCTGCCCGAGCTGCGGCGACGCGCTGCCCAATGCGTCACGCGTCACGAAACCACGGATCTTGTGTTCGGCGTCGAGCACGAATGCGTACTCGGCACTGCCGTTCAGCGAAGCGGCGACGCCCGCTGCATCGAGCTGGCGCACGAGCGGTACGGCGTCGGTCTGCATGAGGTCCGCCGCAGTCAGATAGCGGCTCGTATCGACGCCCTCGAAGAAGGCGCGCACGTACTCGTTTGCCGGGTTGCCGATGATCTCCTGCGGCGTACCGAGCTGTACGAGGCGGCCGCCTTCCATGATCGCGATCCGGTTGCCGATGCGCAGCGCCTCTTCGAGATCGTGCGAAACGAACATGATCGTGCGCTGCTGCTCCTTTTGCAGCTGCAACAGCACGTTCTGCATCTCCTTGCGCTTGAGCGGGTCGAGCGCCGAGAACGCTTCGTCCATGATCATCAGAGACGGGTTCACGGCGAGTGCGCGCGCGAGGCCGACGCGCTGCTGCATGCCGCCCGACAGTTCGGCTGGCAGCTTGTGTGCGAACGGGGCAAGCCCGACCTGCTCCAGGACCGTCATGGCGCGGGCTTCGCGGGCTTTCTTCGACATGCCCGCGACTTCGAGGCCGAAGCTGGCATTGGACAGCACGGTACGCTGCGGCATCAGCGCGAACGACTGGAACACCATGCTCATGTCGGTGCGCCGCAGCGAGGTCAGCTCGCGCCGGCGCGCCGTGACGATGTCGCGCCCATCGATGAGCACCTTGCCGGCTGTCGGGTCGACGAGCCGATTGATGAGGCGGATCAGCGTGGACTTGCCTGAGCCGGAGAGTCCCATCAGGACGAAGATTTCGCCTTCGGGCACCTCGAACGAGACGTTGTGGACACCTACGACCTGCCCGGTCCGCGCGAAGATTTCGTCTTTGGTGGAGCCGCGCTCGAGCATGTCGAGCGCTTGTTTCGGATTGCTGCCGAAGACCTTGCAAAGGCCTTCGACCACTACCTTCGGTGAACTCATCTTTGCCATCTCCTTGCGGCAGGCGTCGGCCTGCACGGTCTGACTACATGGTTGCCAGAAAAATCGTCGGTTGGCCGACGAATTCCGACGCACGCTTGCGTAAATGCGACACGTCCGGGAAAGCCCGGCGCGGCGGTTCTGCCGCTCACCGTTGAGCCACAAGGCTCGGCGCCGATGCTGCGCCGCAAGCTTGCAGCGCTCATGTCGCGATTCGACAGATTCGCGTCCAAAACTGCGTGCGCACCGTGCAATTCGGCTGGCAATACTCAGCCCGACCGGCCCTTTTTTATGCGTTTTTGCCCTAGCGGCCGGCCGCCAGGCCTCGAACAAGCCGGCGCTCAAACAATGCGGTTCAACGACGACGGAGCGCAACATGTACGACGAGAACGGAAAGTCACGCCTGCTTTGGACCACGATTGGCGGTGCAGCCCTGCTCTGGGGCACACTCCAGCCGGGCACTGCTTCGGCGCAGGCAAGCGAAGCCACGGCTGCCGCCCCCGCCGATGCGGGCGCCTCCGCGCCGGCCGCGGCCGCGGCCCCTGCGCCCTCACCGCTTACGGCCAACGTGACACTCACTTCGCAGTACGTATCGCGCGGCTTTCGTCAGACTTGGGGCAAGCCCGCCATTCAGGGCGGCGTCGACTATGCCCATCCGAGCGGGCTCTTTGCCGGGACATGGCTCTCGAGCGTGAGCAGCAAGTTCATCGAGGGCGGCACCGTCGAATGGGACCTTTACGGCGGCTACGGCGGCGCGCTCGGCGATCTCTCGTACACGGGTACCGTCTACTACTATGTCTACCCCGGCGCGCGGATGTCCGCAACCAATACGAGCTACAACTACGGCGAATTCGTCGCGGCGCTGACCTACAAATGGTTCACCGCAAAGTATTGGCTGACCTATACGCCGGACTACTTCGGCTACAACAGCACGTCGCTCGGGATCGGCAACGGCAAGCATAGTCGTGGTTCGGGCTACCTCGATCTGAACACGAACATCGACCTTACGCACGGTTTTTCTCTGCTGCTTCATTACGGCTGGGAGCGTGTGCAGAACTTCTCCGCCTATAACTGGCAGGACGGGAAGGTCGCAGTGTCGAAGACGTTCGACGGCGGCTGGACGCTGACCGGCGCGGTGACGAAGGGCTGGGGGGCGACGAACGTCTACGACAACTACACGACCGGAGCGCCCGACTCGTCGGGGAACATTGCCGTGTCCAATCCGTTGAAGACGACGTTCTTCGTCTCGGTCACGAAGATGTTCTGAGCGGGCCGGCTCGATAGGCGCTCGTCCGGCCGCCGCCTCGGACTGCGTGCGAAGCGCATATCGATAGAACGAGAAATCGTTTAGCCCGGCCCTGGACGGTCAATAGAATGGTTGTATGAAACGGCGTGCGCGGCTGATGTTCCGCGCACCGCCAAAACACTTCGGAGCCCAAATTTACCGCATTCGACGAAGTGGAGCCTCGCCCTCTCGTAA